>NZ_JBCEWQ010000035.1:0-61675 GCF_038448545.1 Streptomyces sp. CLV115 | reverse complement strand
GCTCGCGGCCGGGGCGGGCTGCGCCGGGGGTCGCGGCTGGGCGACCGTGCTGGTGGCCGCGGAGAGGGCCTCGGCCAGGCCGCCGATCTCGACGTGCACGACGGCCACCGGCTTGGCCGGACCCGCGGCGGCGGCCGTGTGCAGAGCGGCCGCGAGCACTTCTCCGTCGCCCGATTCCGCCTCGCCGTCCTCGCCGACCCATGGGATCGCCGTCACGACCACCGAGTCGCAGCCGTCGTCGGCGAGGGCCTCGGCGAGCGCGTTCCTGAAGTCCTGCGGGGTGGCGGCGGTGGTGAGGTCGAGGGGCGGGCGCGGGCGCAGCCCCTCGGTGAGGCAGGCGTCGTACGTGAGCAGGCCGAGCGATTCGGAGTTGCCGAGGATCGCGACCCTGGGGCCGGCCGGGAGCGGCTGGTCGGCGAGGAGGAGGCCAGCGTCGACCATCTCGGTCACCGTGTCGACCCGGATCACGCCCGCCTGCCGCATCAGCGCCGAGACCGTCGCGTCCGGGATCCGGCCGACCGGCACCGCGTGGCCGGGCGGGGTGGCACCGCTGTGCCGGGCGCCCTTCACCACGACCACCGGCTTCACCGCCGCGGTGCGCCGCGCGAGGCGGGTGAACTTGCGGGGGTTGCCGAGCGATTCCAGGTACAGCAGGGCGACGTCGGTGTCGGGGTCCTCGTACCAGTACTGGAGGAAGTCGTTGCCCGAGATGTCGGCGCGGTTGCCCGCGGAGATGAACGTGGACAGGCCCGCGCCGCGCCGGTAGAGCCCGGAGAGCAGCGCGATGCCGATCGCCCCGGACTGGGTGAACAGGCCGATGCGTCCGGGGGCGGGCGGCTCGGGGGCGAGCGAGGCGTTCAGCCGGACCGTTTCGGCGTTGTTGATCACGCCGAAGGCGTTCGGGCCGATGATCCGCATCCCGTACGAACGGGCCTGCCGGACCAGCTCGCGCTGCCGTTCCCGGCCCTCGGCGCCCCATTCGGCGTATCCGGCGGAGAGCACGACCAGGCCCTGGACGCCGTGCTCGCCGCAGTCCGCGACGGCTTCCGGAACCCGGTCGGCGGGGACGGCGACGACCGCGAGGTCGACCGGCTCCTCGATCTCGCCGATCGAGCGGTGGGCGGGGACGCCGTCGACGGTGTCCCGGTCGTCGGCGAAGGCGCGGTTCACCGCGTACGTGCGGCCGGTGAAACCGGCTCCGAGGAGATTGCGCAGGACCGTGCGGCCGACTCCGCCGGGAGACCGGCCGACGCCGATGACGGCGACGGAGCCGGGGGCCAGCAGGCGCTGCACGGACCGTGCCTCCGCCCGCTGTTCACGGCCGCGCTGGACGGCGAGGGACTCGGCGGTCGGTTCGAGGTCCAGGGTGAGGTGGACGGAACCGTCCTCGAAACTGCGCTGCTGGGTGTACCCGGCGTCCCGGAACACCTTGATCATCTTGTTGTTGGCGGGCAGCACCTCGGCGGCGAAGCGGCGGATGCCGCGCTCGCGGGCGACGGCCGCGATGTGTTCGAGGAGCGCCGAGGCCACGCCCCGGCCCTGGTGCGCGTCCTGGACGAGGAAGGCGACCTCGGCCTGGTCGGCGGGGGCGGAGGCGGGCCTGCCCCGCTCGTCGATCCGGTCGTAGCGGACGGTGGCGATGAACTCGCCGCCGACCGTGACGGCGAGCCCCACCCGGTCGACGTAGTCGTGGTGGGTGAAGCGGTGCACGTCCCGGTCGGACAGCCGTGGGTACGGGGCGAAGAACCGGTAGTACTTCGACTCGTCGGAGACCTGCTCGTAGAAGCTGACCAGCCGTTCGGCATCGTCCGTGGTGATGGGCCTGATGCGCGCGGTGCCTCCGTCGCGGAGCACCACGTCCGCTTCCCAGTGGTCGGGATAGGCGTGATGCGGACTCTGCTCCGGCGCGGGCTGCATGGGCAAAGAGTACGGCTCCGTCAGCGGTCGCGTAGGTCTCGGGGCCGGGGCAGTCTGAGAGGGCCGATCGGCGGGTACGCGGGCGTTGTGGGCTGTTCCCGGGGCCGGCCGGAGCACTGCGCACCGCGTGAGAGACTGGTCTAGACAACTTTTGATTCGTGAAGGGCAGAACCATGGCTGAGCGCCGCGTCAACGTCGGTTGGGCCGAGGGCCTGCACGCCCGCCCCGCTTCCATCTTCGTCCGTGCCGCCACGGCTTCCGGCGTCCCGGTGACGATCGCCAAGGCCGACGGCAACCCGGTGAACGCCGCTTCCATGCTCGCGGTTCTCGGTCTCGGCGCGCAGGGTGGCGAGGAGATCGTGCTCGCGTCCGAGGCCGACGACTCCGAAGCCGCCCTGGACCGCCTGGCGAAGCTGGTCGCCGAGGGACTTGAGGAGCTCCCGGAGACCGTCTGAAACACCCTCCGCGAGAGAGCCGTGGCACCCTGAACCGGGGCCGCGGCTCTTTTGTTTCCCGGCGCCTGCCGAACGAGTTCCGGCCCCCAGGATTCAGACACGCGAAATCCGGGCGAAGCAGAATTCGAGCAGGGCAGAATCCAGACGGGACAGAATTCACGCGGGCGGAATTCTGGCGGGCAGAATTTTGACCGCCCGGGACGCGCCCCGCGCGGCGACTTCTCTTTGTATACGGCGCGATTGTTAATTCCGGACACCTGTGGCGTTCACGGAATGTTGCGAGGTCCTCACCCGGCCGGCCCCGGGCCCGCCGGGCCACCGGCGCGGTCGGTGCGCGGCCGCGGCCCGTTCCGCGTGATGGGCGGCCAGCGCCCTGGCCCGTTCCGCGTCGCCGCGTGCCACCGCGTCCACGATCGCCCCGTGCTCGGCCCAGGAATCCACCGGCCGGGCCGACTGCTCGACCACGTACATCCAGTCGATCTTGTGCCGCAGCTGGGCGAGCAGCGCGATCAGGCCCGGACTGCCGGAGGCCTGTGCCAGCGTCTCGTGGAACCAGCCGCCCAGCGCGCGCAGATCGTCGCCCTCGCCCCGCCGGGCCCGGTCCTGGCCGAGCCGCACGAGACCGCGGAGCACCTTGAGGTGCGCCTCGGTGCGGCGTTGCGCGGCGCGGGCGGCGCCCAGCGGCTCCAGCAGCGTGCGGACCTCCAGGAGGTCGGCCGCCTCGCGCTCGGTGGGCTCGGCGACGCAGGCGCCCGCGTGCCGCCGGGTGACCACGAAGCCCTCGGACTCCAGGGTGCGCAGCGCCTCCCGTACCGGGACGCGGGAGACCCCGTATCGGCGGGCCAGCAGTTCCTCCGTGAGCCGGCTGCCGCGTTCGAAGACACCGGAGACGATGTCGTCACGGATTGCCGTGCATACCGAATGCGCCGGAATGCGCATGTCCGAACCTCCGTCTCGATCCCCGCGAATCGCGGCCGGCCGAAGCCTGTTCCGCGACTCTATTGCAATGCGGCCGCATTTCCGATGCCGGGCGGAAATTCATGAATATCTTTTGGTCGCGGGACTGTTCGGTGCCGGTCGTCCCGGGCGGTCGGGGGCGGCGGGCACACCGAAGGCCCCGGCGCGCTGCCGGGGCCTTCGACGAGGTGGTGCGGTGGGCGTCGGTCAGACGCGGACGCCATGGGCGCGCAGGTACGCGACCGGGTCCACGTCGGAGCCGTACGACGGGGTCGTCCGGGCCTCGAAGTGGAGGTGCGGTCCGGTGGAGTTGCCGGTCGAGCCCGAGAGGCCGATCTGCTGACCCGCGCCGACACTCTGGCCGACGGAGACGCCGATCGAGGAGAGGTGGCCGTACTGGGTGTACGTGCCGTCCGTCATCCGGAGCACGATGTTGTTGCCGTACGCGCCGCCCCAGCCGGCCTCGACGACCGTGCCGGCGCCGACGGCGACGACGGAGCTGCCGGAGGCGGCGTGGAAGTCGATGCCGGAGTGGCTGCCGGAGGACCAGAGCGAGCCGCTGGACTTGTAGCCGGTGCTCACGTACGAACCGGCGACCGGGAGCTGGAAGAAGCCCAGGCGGGCGCGCTCGGCGGACCGGGCGGCGCGGGCCTTCTCGGCGCGGGCCTCGGCAGCGCGCCTGGCCTCGGCCTCGGCCTCGGCCACTGCCCTGGCCTTCGCCTCGGCCTTCTTCTTGGCCTCGGCCTTCCGGTGGGCCTCGGCCTTGGCCTTCGCGGCGACATCGGCCTGGTGCTGCTGGACGTCGGCCTGGGCGTCGATCCGCTCGGCAAGGGTCTTGTCGATGGCGATGACCTGGTTGAGGCCGGCATCGCTCACGGAGGGGGCGCCGGAGTCCGCCGCGAAGGCGGGAGCGGCCAGGCCGCCGATGACGCCGGTGGTGGCCAGAGCCGCGACGCCGACGGCCTTCGCGCTGCCGCGCGTCAGTCGGCTCGGGGCACGGTGCTTCCCGGTGGCACGGGTGAACGCCATGAAGTGGCTGGTCCTTTCCTTCCTTCTCGCCTACCGGGTTAGCTGACGGGTTCGGAGCAGGAAGGTCTCCTACGGACGCCCCGGCCCCATCCGGGCTCAGACGTCCGATTCACCCCAGGGACTGCGTGGGTCCCCGGCTCCCCGGGCTCGCGCCTGACGGGGACTCGGCGATGACTGTCCGGTACGTCGCGGATGCGGCATACGAGTGACGGGCAGTCGAGCCGACGCTAAGCGGGGCCGCTTTCATTCACCAAACGGACAGGCCGTTTTGTAGCGCATCCCACAGGGCAGACAGGCAACCTCCCCCCAGAACGGACAAAAAGGAAGACCCCGGCGAGATCGCGCTCGCGAGGGCCTTCCCCATGTACCGATATGCAATGAAATGCCGGGCGGCACATGCCGTGGCGGGCTGATTGTCAGCCGGTGACCACCGACACTTCTCCGATGCCCAGGGCACGGACGGGCTCCTCGATCCGGGCCGCGTCGCCGACGAGGATCGTGACCAGCCGGTCACCCGGGAAGGCGTTGACGACCGCCGCGGTCGCCTCGACCGTGCCGGTCTCCGCGAGCCGGGCGTACAGCTGGGCCTGGTAGTCGTCCGGCAGGTGCTGCTCGACCTGGTCGGCCAGGGTGCCCGCGACGGAGGCCGCCGTCTCGAACTTCAGGGGCGCCACACCCACGAGGTTCTGCACGGCCGTCTCGCGCTCCTCGTCGGTCAGGCCCTCGGCCGCCAGGGTCCGCAGGACCGTCCACAGGTCCTTGAGCGCCGGCTCGGTGGATTCGGTGTCCACCGAGCCGCTGATGGCGAGCATCGCGGCACCGGTCGCCCCCGAGGCGGAGCCCGGGGCCGAGGAGCGAAGCACCTGGGCGAAGGCCCGCACGCCGTACGTGTAGCCCTTCTCCTCGCGCAGCACCCGGTCGAGCCGCGAGGTGAGCGTGCCGCCCAGGCAGTACGTGCCGAGCACCTGGGCCGGCCACACGCTGTCGTGCCGGTCGGCGCCGATCCGGCCGATGAGCAGCTGGGTCTGCACCGCGCCCGGACGGTCGACGATGACCACCCGGCCGGTGTCGTCGGCGGTGATCGGCGGGGCGGGGCGCGGGGCGGCGGTGTCTCCGGACCAGTCGCCGAGGGTGTCGGCGAGCAGGACGTCCAGGTCGATGCCGGTGAGGTCCCCGACCACCACGGCGGTCGCCGTGGACGGCCTGATGTGGGCGTCGAAGAAGGCGCGCACGGCCGCCGCGTCGATCCGCTCCACCGTCTCCTCGGTGCCCTGGCGCGGGCGCGACATCCGCGCCGTGGCCGGGAACAGCTCCTTGGAGAGCTGCTTGGCGGCACGCCGGGCCGGGTTGGCCTGCTCGTGCGGGATCTCGTCGAGCCGGTTGCGTACCAGCCGCTCGATCTCGCTCTCGGCGAAGGCCGGCGCCCGCAGCGCCTCGGCGACCAGCGCGAGGGCCTTGGCCAGCCGGGAGGCGGGGACCTCCAGGGAGACCCGGACGCCGGGGTGGTCGGCGTGCGCGTCGAGCGTGGCGCCGCAGCGCTCCAGCTCGGCGGCGAACTCCTCGGCGGTGTGCTTGTCGGTTCCCTCGTTCAGCGCCCGCGACATGATCGTGGCCACGCCGTCGAGGCCCTCGGGCTCGGCGTCCAGCGGGGCGTCGAGGAAGATCTCGACCGCCACGACCTGCTGGCCGGGGCGGTGGCAGCGCAGCACCGTGAGGCCGTTGGGCAGGGCGCCGCGCTCGGGCGCGGGAAAGGCCCAGGGGCGGGCGGTGCCGGGGGCCGGCTGCGGGTGGTACTGCATCGAAACTCCAGTCGCGGCAGCGTCGGTCACTGGTCCGCCCCTTCGTGCGCGTCGGTGTCGGTCTCGTCGGTGTCCGCCGCGTCCGCGGGCTCGGCCGGTTCGACCGGCTCGTAGACCAGCACCGCGCGGTTGTCGGGGCGCAGCTGGGCCTTGGCGGCCGCCTGCACCTCCTGCGCCGTGACGTCGAGCACCCGCTGAACGGCGGTCAGGGCGAGCTGCGGGTCACCGAACAGCACGGCGAACCGGCACAGTTCGTCGGCGCGGCCGGCGACCGTACCGAGGCGGTCCAGCCACTCGCGCTCCAACTGGGCCTGCGCGCGCTCCATTTCCTCGGGCGTGGGGCCCTCGGCGGCGAACCGGGCGAGCTCCTCGTCGACCGCGGCCTCGACCTGCGGCACCTCGACACCGCCGGACATCTTGACGTCCAGCCAGCCCAGCGAGGGCGCGCCGGCCAGCCGCAGCAGCCCGAACCCGGCCGCCACGGCCGTGCGGTCCCGGCGGACCAGGCGGTTGTGCAGCCGCGACGACTCGCCGCCGCCGAGCACGGTCAGCGCCAGGTCCGCCGCGTCGCACTCGCGGGTGCCGTCGTGCGGCAGCCGGTAGGCGGCCATCAGCGCCCGCGCCGGGACCTCCTCGCGCACCTCCTCGCGCAGCTGCTCGCCGATGACCTCCGGGAGCGTGCCGTCGCGCGGCGGCTGCTTGCCGTCGTGGGACGGGATGGAGCCGAAGTACTTCTCGATCCAGGCGAGGGTCTGCTCGGGGTCGATGTCGCCGACCACCGAGAGCACCGCGTTGTTGGGCGCGTAGTACGTACGGAAGAAGGTGCGCGCGTCCTCCAGGGTCGCGGCGTCCAGGTCGGCCATCGAGCCGATCGGGGTGTGGTGGTACGGGTGGCCCTCGGGGTAGGCCAGCGCCGTCAGCTTCTCGAACGCCGTGCCGTACGGGACGTTGTCGTAGCGCTGGCGGCGCTCGTTCTTGACGACGTCGCGCTGGTTCTCCATGGACTCCTCGTCGAGCGCGGCGAGCAGCGAGCCCATGCGGTCGGCCTCCAGCCACAGGGCCAGCTCCAGCTGGTGCGTGGGCATGGTCTCGAAATAGTTGGTGCGCTCGAAGCTGGTGGTCCCGTTGAGCGAGCCGCCGGCCCCCTGCACCAGCTCGAAGTGGCCGTTCCCCTTGACCTGGCCGGAGCCCTGGAACATCAGGTGCTCGAAGAGGTGAGCCAGCCCGGTGCGTCCCTTGACCTCGTGGCGCGAGCCGACGTCGTACCAGAGGCAGACCGCGGCGACCGGGGTCAGATGGTCCTCGGAGAGCACCACGCGCAGGCCGTTGGCCAGGCGGTGCTCGGTCGCTGTCAAGCCGCCGGAGCCGGCCTGAGCGGTGGCCGTGTGACCCATGGGCATGTACGTCCCTTCGATCGCGATACTGGATTTCCTGCGAGACCTGCCACTTTAGGCAAGCGCACGGGCGCGTGGCGAAGTTCCCGTAACCCGGAAGTTCGCGTGAAAGGGGGACGCATCCCCCGCGCGGCGGGGCGCGAAAGCACCTCGACCGGGGCCCGGAACGCCTCTTGGGACGGGTCGAGGTCGGCGATGTCAGTGCGGCGGTCCACAATGGTCCGCGTCAGAACCTGAGGTTGCCCGAACAGAATCCGTGAAGGAGTCGCAGCAGCGATGGCCCGCCGCAGCACGAAGACCCCGCCGCCGGACGACTTCGAGGAGAAGATCCTCGACATCGACGTCGTCGACGAAATGCAGGGCTCCTTCCTTGAGTACGCGTACTCGGTGATCTACTCACGGGCCCTGCCCGACGCCCGCGACGGCATGAAGCCGGTGCACCGCCGCATCGTGTACCAGATGAACGAGATGGGCCTGCGCCCCGATCGCGGCTTCGTGAAGTGCGCCCGCGTCGTCGGCGAGGTCATGGGTAAGTTGCACCCGCACGGCGACGCGTCGATCTACGACGCGCTGGTCCGTCTGGCGCAGCCGTTCTCCATGCGGCTCCCCCTGGTCGACGGCCACGGCAACTTCGGCTCGCTCGGAAACGACGACCCGCCGGCCGCCATGCGGTACACCGAGTGCCGGATGGCCGACGCGACGTCACTGATGACGGAGTCGATCGACGAGGACACCGTCGCTTTCCAGTCGAATTACGACGGCCAGGAGACGGAACCGACCGTTCTCCCCGCCGCGTACCCGAACCTCCTGGTCAACGGGTCGTCCGGGATCGCGGTCGGCATGGCGACCAACATGCCGCCGCACAATCTGGGCGAGGTCATCGCCGCCGCCCGGCACCTGATCAAGCATCCGGGCGCGGACCTGGAGACCCTGATGCGGTTCGTGCCCGGTCCCGACCTGCCCACCGGCGGCCGGATCGTGGGCCTGGGCGGCATCAAGGACGCGTACGCCCGCGGCCGCGGCACGTTCAAGATCCGCGCGACCGTCTCGGTGGAGAACGTGACGGCCCGCCGCAAGGGTCTGGTCGTCACCGAACTGCCCTTCACCGTCGGCCCGGAGAAGGTGATCTCCAAGATCAAGGACCTGGTCTCGGCCAAGAAGCTCCAGGGCATCGCGGACGTGAAGGACCTGACCGACCGCGAGCACGGCCTGCGCCTGGTCATCGAGGTGAAGAACGGCTTCGTGCCGGAGGCGGTGCTGGAGCAGCTCTACAAGCTGACGCCGATGGAGGAGTCCTTCGGCATCAACAACGTGGCGCTGGTCGACGGTCAGCCGCTCACGCTGGGGCTCAAGGAGCTCCTGGAGGTCTATCTCGACCACCGCTTCGACGTGGTGCGCCGGCGCAGCGAGTTCCGCCGGGGCAAGCGCCGCGACCGGCTGCATCTGGTCGAGGGCCTGCTCGTCGCGCTGATCGACATCGACGAGGTCATCCGGATCATCCGGTCCAGTGACAATTCGGCGCAGGCGAAGGAGCGGCTCATCGAGCGCTTCTCGCTGAGCGAGATCCAGACGCAGTACATCCTGGACACCCCGCTGCGCCGGCTGACCCGGTTCGACCGGATCGAGCTGGAGAGCGAGCGGGACCGGCTCAACAGCGAGATCGACGAGCTGACCGCCATCCTCGAATCGGACGCCGAGCTGCGCAAGCTGGTCTCTTCGGAACTGGCCGCGGTCGCCAAGAAGTTCGGCACCGACCGGCGCACGGTGCTGCTGGAGTCGGCCGGTTCGCAGGTCGCCTCGGTGCCGCTGGAGGTCGCCGACGACCCGTGCCGGGTGCTGCTGTCGTCGACCGGTCTGCTGGCCCGTACCGCCAATGACGAGCCGATCGTGCTCGCCGAGGACGCCAAGCGGGCCAAGCACGACGTGATCGTTTCGGCGGTGCCGGCGACGGCCCGCGGCGATGTCGGCGTGGTGACGTCGACGGGCCGGCTGCTGCGGCTCGCGGTGATCGATCTGCCCCAGCTGCCGGACACCCACGCGGCGCCCAACCTGTCGGGCGGGGCGATGATCGCGGAGTTCCTCACGCTGGAGAGCGACGAGTCCGTCGTCTGTCTCACCACGCTCGACGAGGCCTCCCCCGGCCTGGCGATCGGCACCCTCCAGGGTGTCGTGAAGCGAGTGGTGCCGGACTACCCGGCCAACAAGGACGAGTTGGAGGTCATCGCTCTCAAGGACGGTGACCGGATCGTCGGCGCCGCCGAGCTGCGGACCGGCGAGGAGGATCTGGTCTTCATCACGTCCGACGCGCAGCTGCTGCGCTACCCGGCGGCGCAGGTGCGGCCGCAGGGCCGTCCCGCCGGCGGCATGGCCGGGGTCAAGCTCACGGCGGGCGCCGAGGTGATCTCGTTCACAGCGGTGGATCCGGCCGCGGACGCGGTGGTGTTCACCGTCGCGGGCTCGCACGGCACGCTGGACGACTCGGTGCTGACGTGCAAGCTCACCCCGTTCGACCAGTACCCGCGCAAGGGCCGGGCCACCGGTGGGGTGCGCTGCCAGCGGTTCCTCAAGGGCGAGGACCTGCTGGTGTTCGGCTGGGCGGGTGAGACGCCCGCCCGCGCCACTCAGGAGAACGGCACGCCGAGCGAGCTGCCGGCGCCGGACCCCCGGCGCGACGGTTCGGGAACGCCGCTGATCAAGCCGGTCGCGGTGGTCGCGGGACCGGTGTAGCCGGTCGGCCGGGCGACGCGTGGCGGGATGCTACGCGTCGTCGTCGGGCCGTTGTACGTACCGCAGGACGCCCCACATGCTTCGCTCGTGTGCGGCGTCCTGCGTCGCGTCCGGGGCCGGCGCGGCGTTCTCGCGGCAGTCGGCCAGCTCCTTGTGCAGGGCGTCGGGGGCGATGCCCGAGCCGATCAGCACCAACTGGGTCCGGCGTGGCTCGTCGCGCCTCCAGGGCTGCGGGTCGAACCGCAGGAACCTGCCGACCGCGTGCAGGGCGTACTTGTTGGCCCGGTCGCCCACGCCGAAGTCGACGAATCCCTTGATCCGGTAGAGGCCCTGCGGCCGGGAGTCGAGGAACGCCATCAGCCGGCGGGGGTTCATGGGCACGTCCGCGGTGAAGGAGACGCTGTCGTACGCGGCGTGCAGGTGGTGCGCGTGCCCGTCGCCCGCCTCCTCCTCGCTCCGGTCCCGGAGCAGATCCTCGAAGGTGAGCTGCCGGACCTTCTCCTCGCCGTCCGGCCGAAGTGCCGGGTCGAAGAGCAGCTCCGGGTCGATGCGTCCGTACGTGGCGCGGATGACGGCCGCCCCGGGGCGGCCGGGGGCGCCCGCCGCGGCGATGACGTCCTGGATGCGGGCCTGTTCCTCGCCCCCGGCCCGGTCTGTCTTGTTCAGGACGACCAGGTCGGCGAAGGCGAGGTGGCGGTCGATCTCGGGGTGGCGGTCCCGGGTGGCGTCGAACTCGGCGGCGTCGACGACCTCGACCAGTCCCCCGTACACGATGTGCGGATTCTCGCTGGCGAGGATCATGCGTACGAGTTCCTGCGGCTCGGCCAGTCCGCTGGCCTCGATCACGATCACGTCGAGACGGGCGGCGGGCCCGGTCAGCGTCTCCAGGAAGGTGTCGAGTTCGCTCGCGTCGACCGCGCAGCACAGGCAGCCGTTGCCCAGCGAGACCGTGGAGCCGACCTGTCCGGAGACCGTCATGGCGTCGATCTCGATGGCGCCGAAGTCGTTGACGATCACGCCGATCCGGTTTCCCGCGCGGTTGCGCAGGAGGTGGTTGAGCAGCGTCGTCTTGCCCGACCCCAGGAAGCCCGCGAGGACGATGACCGGGATCTGCTGCTTGCGGGGCGGGGACGACGCGTTCAACGGAGACCTCTCTCGGGGACCTCAGGGCATGGGGACCGGCTGGGGCGGGGGCGTACCGACGTAGCGGGCCGCCGGGCGGATGATCTTCGAGTCCTCCGCCTGCTCCAGGATATTGGCGCTCCAGCCGACCGTCCGCGCCGCGCAGAACGTCGGCGTGAACATCTCGCGCGGCAGCCCGCACAGCTCCATGACGACTCCGGCGTAGAACTCCACGTTGGTGTGCAGCTCCCGGCCCGGCTTGAGCTCGGCGAGTATCGCCTCGACCCGGCGCTCGACCTCGACGGCGAAGTCGACGAGCGGGCCGCCGAAGCCCTGGGCGATCCCCCGCAGCATCCGTGAGCGGGGGTCCTCGGTGCGGTAGACGGGGTGTCCGAAGCCCATGATCCGCTCGCCCGCCAGCACCCGCTCACGGATCCAGCCGTCGATGCGGTCGGGGGTGCCGATGGCGTCCAGGGTGTCGAGCGCCCGGCTGGGGGCCCCGCCGTGCAGCGGCCCGGAGAGCGCGCCCACGGCCGCCACCAGGCAGGCCGCCACGTCGGCGCCGGTGGAGGCGACGACGCGGGCGGTGAACGTCGAGGCGTTGAAACCGTGGTCGACGGTGGAGATCAGGTACTGCTCCACGGCCCTGGCGCGGGCGGGGTCCGGTACGGAGCCGGTGAGCATGTAGAGGTAGTTGGCGGCGTGGGGCAGGTCGTCGCGCGGTTCGACCGGTTCGAGGCCCCGGCCGAGGCGGTGCAGGGCGGTGAGCACGGTGGGGACGGCGGCGCAGGCGGCCAGCGCGTCGGCGCGGCGCCGGTCGGTGTCGATGTCGTACACCGGCCGGAAACCGGCCGAGGCGCCGAGGAGCGAGAGGGCCGTGCGCAGACCGGCCAGGGGACCCGAGCCGGCGCGTGCGACAGCGGGCAGCGCGTCGCGGACCTCGGCGGGCAGCCGGCGCAGCGCGGCGGTGCGGGCCGCGAACTCGGTACGGGCCGCGGCGTCGGGCAGCGCGCCCTCGGACATCAGGTACCAGACGTCCTCGAAGCTGCGGGTCCGGGCCAGTTCGATCGCCGAGTACTGCCGGTAGTGGTAGAAGCCCTCGCGCCCCCGGACGTCGCCGAGGGCCGTGTCGGTGACGACGACACCCGCGAGACCTCGGGGTACGTCGAGCGGGGCTTCGCCGGTCATGGTCGGCATCTTTTCCTCCGTGAGTGTTCCGGTGGATTCATTGATATTGATTCAGACTCTCTATGCTTGACTGTAATCCTGTCAACGTTGATTGAATCAATATGGATACGGTTGCGACATGAAGGATCAAGCAGCGCCCGGCGACGGTCCGGGGGCAACGGTTCCGCAGCGGCTCAGCACCCGGGAGACGGCCGAACGCCTCGGAGTGAAGCCGGAGACGGTGTACGCGTACGTCAGCCGGGGCCAGCTGAGCAGCAGCCGTGCCCCCGGCGGCCGCGGCAGCACGTTCGACGCGGCCGAGGTCGATGCGCTCGCCCGGCGCACGGGCCGCCGGACCCCCGCCCCCGCCGCTGCCGGTGACCTGGCCTTCCGTACCGGCATCACGCTGATCGAGGACAACGCCTACTACTTCCGCGGGGTCGACGCGGTCGAGCTGGCCCGGCGGTACGCCTACGAGGAGGTCGCCGAGTGGCTCTGGACCGGCGAGCTGCGGCCCGGCGTCCGCTTCACGGCGCCGGCCGAGACGCTGGCCGCGGCACGCCGGGCGGTCGGCGCACTGCCCGTTCACAGTGGCTCGACGGACCGGTTGCGGGTGGCGGTGGTCGCCTCGTCCACCGCCGATCCGCTCCGGTTCGACCTCTCGCACGAGGCGGTGCTCGCCGCCGCGCGGAGCCTCGTCCCGACCCTGGTCGGCGCACTTCCTCCGGCCGCGGACGCACCGTCGACGGCCGGGCGAGCCGAGGAGCGTGCGGAGGCGGGCGATGCCGGGCTGGCCCGGAGGCTGTGGCCGAAACTCACCTCCCGACCGGCCGATGAACCGTCGATCGCCGTGCTGGACGCCGCCCTCGCCCTGCTGATCGACCACGACCTCGCGGCTTCGACGCTGGCCGCCAGGGTCGCCGCGTCCGCCCGTGCCCATCCGTACGCGGTGGTCTCCGCGGGCCTCGGCGTCCTGGAGGGCCAGTTGCACGGGGCGGCGAGCGGGCTGGCGCACCGGATGCTGGCCGAGGTCCTGGAGCGGGGCAGCGCCGTACCGGTGGTCGCGGACCATCTGCGTACCGGACGCAGGGTGCCCGGACTCGGCCACCGGCTCTACACCGCCGAGGATCCGCGGGCGCGGGCGCTGTTCGCCCTGCTCGCACAGGTGCCACAGGCGGCAGCGGCGCTCGCCGCGGCACGCGACGTGGTCGCCACGACGGCCCGGCACACTCCCCTGCACGCCAATGTCGACCTGGCGCTCGCCGTGCTCTCGGTCTCCTGCGGCATGTCCGCGGAGGCCGGCGAGACGGTGTTCGCGGTGTCCCGCACGGCCGGCTGGATCGCCCATGCCCTGGAGGAGTACGGCGAACGGCCCCTGCGGATGCGCCCCAGCGGCCAGTACGCCGGCCCCCGGCCGCCGCAGCCGCTGCCCGCCGCCACGGGCGAGCCGCCGGGTTAGAACGTCGGCAGCGCCAGCGGGCGTGGGGAATTCACGCAAGAGGAGTTCGCGCGAGGGGAGTCCGCACGAGGGGCATTTCGGAAAGCACCGGAATGCCCTTTACCGTTCATACGATGAGCGCCCCACCGCCCACCGCCAGGAGAGCACGCCGGTCCGTCTGGCCGCAGCGGGTCTTCTCCCAGGTCCTACTGATGCAGCTGGCCGTCGCCACCGGTGTCGCCGTGCTCGCCACCGGCCTCTTCCTGGCACCGCTCAGCGCCCAGCTCGACGACCAGGCGATGCGCCGCGCCCTGGCCATCGCACAGAGCACCGCGGCCGAGCCGCAGCTCACCGAAGCCCTGCTCGCCACGGACCCCTCCCCCAACGGTCCCGTGCAGTCCGCGGCCGAGCGGGTCAGGCGTGCCACCGGCGCCGAGTACGTCGTCGTCATGGACCGGCGCGGGGTGCGCTGGTCGCACACCGACGCCGACGAGATCGGAAAGGTCGTCTCCACCGACCCGAGCGACGCCCTCGCGGGCCGCGACGTCATGGAGATCGACAGCGGGACGCTCGGCCGCTCCGCCCGTGGGAAGGTGCCGCTGCGCGACGAGTCGCGGCACGTCGTGGGCGCGGTCTCCGTCGGGATCGCGTACGACAGTGTGCGCGCCCGGCTCCTCGCCGCGATCCCCGGGCTGTTCGCCTACGCGGGCGGCGCGCTGGCCGTCGGGGCGCTGGCCGCCTGGCTGATCTCCCGGCGTCTTCAGCGGCAGACCCACGACCTCGCGTTCTCGGACATCTCCGCGCTGCTCACGGAGCGCGAGGCGATGCTGCACGGCATCCGGGAGGGGGTCGTCGCGCTCGACCGGACGGGCCGGATCCGGCTGCTCAACGACGAGGCGCAGCGGCTGCTCGGGCTCGGTCCCGATGCGGCGGGCCGTCCGCTGGACGCGGTGCTCGGCACGGGCCGGACGGCCGATGTGCTGGCGGGCCGGGTGCTCGGCGACGATCTGCTGACGGTGCAGGGCGCCCGGGTCCTGCTCGCCAACCGGATGCCGACCGACGACGGCGGCGCCGTCGCCACCCTCCGCGACCGCACCGAACTCGAACACCTGGGCCGCGAGCTCGACTCGACGCGCGGCCTGATCGACGCGCTGCGGGCCCAGGACCACGAGCACGCCAACCGGATGCACACGCTCCTGGGACTGCTGGAACTGGACATGCACGAGGACGCCATGGAGTACGTCACCGAGATCGTGGGCGTCCACCGGGCGACCGCCGAGCAGGTCACCGAGAAGGTGCACGATCCACTGCTGGCCGCGCTCCTGGTCGGCAAGGCGACCGTGGCGGCGGAGCGCGGTGCCGCACTGCGCCTGGCTCCGGGGACGCTGCTCCCGGACCGTCTGGTCGATCCTCGCGGGCTGGTCACGGTCGTCGGCAACCTGGTGGACAACGCGCTGGACGCGACGGCCGGGGCGGACGGTGCGCTGGTCGAGGTGGGGCTGCGCGCCGAGGGCCGTACGGTGGTGCTGCGGGTCGGCGACAACGGCCCCGGGGTGCCACCCGGTCGGCGTGAATCGATCTTCACGGAGGGCTGGTCGACGAAGGAGGTCCCGGCGCACGGCAAGCGCGGTCTGGGCCTCGCCCTGGTGCGGCGGCTGGCACAACGGCAGGGTGGCAGCGTCGGCGTCGACGAGGCCGTGAACGGCGGCGCCGAGTTCACCGTCGTACTGCCGGAGGCCCTCACCGACACGGTGGAAATGACCGAATCGAATACCGGCATCGCGGGAGAAGCTCAGTGATCGAGGTCCTGGTCGTGGACGACGACATCCGGGTCGCGAAGGTCAACGCGGCCTATGTCGCCAGGGTGCCGGGGTTCCGGGTGGCCGCCCAGGCGCACTCCGCCGCCGAAGCCCTCGCCACGATCGAGAGCCGGCCCGTGGACCTGGTGCTGCTGGACCACTACATGCCCGACCGCAGCGGCCTCGCCATGGTGCGCGAGCTGCGCCGGCGCGGACACCACACCGACGTGATCATGGTGACGGCGGCACGCGATGTCGCCACCGTGCAGGAGGCCATGCGGCACGGCGCACTGCAGTACCTGGTGAAGCCGTTCACGTACGCGGGGCTGCGCACCAAGCTGGAGGCGTACGCGACGCTGCGCCACACCCTGGAACGCGGCGGCGAGGCCGAACAGGGCGAGGTGGACCGGCTCTTCGGCGCCCTGTGGGCGGCGGGCGAGCCCGATCTGCCCAAGGGCCACTCGCCGACCACGGCGGAACTGGTCAGACAGGCGCTCCGCAGCGCGGACGGCCCGCTGTCCGCGCAGGAGATCGCGGAGAGCGCCGGCATGAGCAGGCAGACCGCCCAGCGCTATCTGAAGCTGCTGGAGCGGACCGGCAGGGTGCGGCTGACGCTGCGGTACGGCGAGACGGGCCGCCCGGAACACCGCTACACCTGGTCCACCGGCACACAGAGCTGACACCGCCCGGCCAGGGGGTGTCCGGCGGTTCATGGTTGTTCACCGCGGTCCCTCACCGGGGCCGCGGCTATCCGTGAGCTGGATTCTGCTCGCGGTTCCGGCAGTTGCCGCCCGGGGCAGAAACCGGCACCGGAACCGGGGCGTCGCCCCACTGGCCCGGGGCGGGTCGCAGGGCCGGTGGATTCGAAGCGTCGGAATCGGACCTCGGCCTGGACAGTCTCCCCGTTGGTCACCGCCGGGTGGTCGTGCCCTCGCCCGGACGGTCGCACGATCCGCCGGACAGGGCCTACACCGCGCCCGCGCCGGTCAGTGCGCGGACCTCGGTCTCCGCGTGCTTGGCCTCGTCGGGCGGATCGATGGAGGTGACCGTTCCGACCCAGCCGGCCAGGAAGCCCAGGGGGATGGAGACCAGTCCGGGGTTCTCCAGCGGGAAGAACTGGAAGTCGACGCCCGGGAAGAGCGAGGCGGGACTGCCGGAGACGACCGGGGAGAGCAGCACGAGCAGCACGGCCGGAATCAGTCCGCCGTAGACGGACCAGACCGCTCCCCGGGTGGTGAAGTTCCGCCAGAACAGGGAGTACAGGAGCACCGGAAGGTTGGCCGAGGCGGCGACGGCGAAAGCGAGTCCCACCAGGAACGCCACATTCAGATTCTGGGCGATCAGCCCGAGCCCGATGGCGGCCACCCCGATCGCGGCCGCGGCCACCCTGGCCACGGCGACCTCGCTGTACTGCTTGGAGCCCGGACGCCTGATCGAGGCGTAGAGGTCGTGGGCCACGGAGGCGGACGAGGCGAGGGTGATTCCCGCGACGACCGCGAGGATGGTCGCGAAGGCGACCGCGGCGACCACGGCGAACAGAATCGCTCCCCCGGTGGACCCCTCGCCGCCGCCCAGCTCCATGGCCAGCAGTGGGATCGCGGTGTTGCCCGCGGCGTTGGACGCCCGCACATCGGCGGAACCGACCAGGGCGGCCGCCCCGAACCCGAGGGCGATCGTCATCAGGTAGAAGCTGCCGATGAGCCCGATCGACCAGACGACCGAACGACGGGCCGCACGTGCGGTGGGCACGGTGTAGAAGCGCGACAGGATGTGCGGCAGCCCAGCGGTACCGAGCACCAGGGCCAGCCCCAGGCTGACGAAGTCGATGCGCGCGGTCCACGATCCGCCGTACCGGAGACCCGGCGCCAGGAACCGGCTGCCGTGCCCGCTCCGTTCGGCGGCGGAGTTGAGCAGGGCGTTGAAATCGCCGTGGAAGCGGAGCAGGACGAGAACGGTGAGCACGACCGCTCCCGCCATCAGCAGAACGGCCTTGACGATCTGGATCCAGGTGGTGGCGCGCATCCCGCCGAGCAACACATAGATGACCATGAGTGCCCCGACGCCGATGACCGTCCAGGAACGGGCGGCGCCGCTCGTACCGCCGAGAAGCAGCGCGACCAGGCTGCCCGCACCCACCATCTGCGCCACCAGATAGAGCACGGAGACGGTGACGGACGAAGTGCCCGCCGCGATCCGGACCGGACGCTCCGCCATCCTCGCCGCCACCACGTCGGCGAGCGTGAACCGGCCGCAGTTGCGGACCAGTTCCGCGACGAGCAGCAGCACGACGAGCCAGGCGACGAGGAAGCCGACCGAGTAGAGCATGCCGTCGTAGCCGAAGAGGGCGATCAGACCGGAGATGCCGAGGAAGGAGGCGGCCGACATGTAGTCGCCCGCGATGGCGAAACCGTTCTCCATGGGGGAGAACAGACGGCCGCCCGCGTAGAACTCCTCGGCCGAACCGTGGCGGTTACGGCTCACCCAGGTGGTGATGGCGAGCGTCACCGCGATGAAGGCGCTGAACAGCAGGAGCGCCAGCGTCTGATGGTTCCCGTTCAACGTCCGGCTCCCCTCGTCATCTCCTGTGTCTCCCAGCGCAGTTCGAGTGCGGCCCGGTCGCGGCGCAGCCGCGCGTGGCGGGCGTACGCGCCGGTGAGGAGGAAGGTCGTGAGGAACTGTCCGAGCCCCGCGACCATCGCCACATTGACCGCCCCCGCCACCGGACGGGCCATCAGCCCGGGCGCGGTGATCGCGGCGACGACATAGACCAGGTACCAGGCGAGGAAGGCGAGGCTGGCGGGGACGACGAACCGCCGGTACCGGCGGCGCACTTCCTGGAACGCCTCGCTGCGCTGCACCTCCAGATAGATGTCGGCCGCGCTGTGGCCGCGCCGCGGGTCCACGGGCCCGGGTGGTCCGGCGGGAGCGAAGCCCCCCGCACCGTCCAGCTCACCCCATCCGGAGGCCGGCGCGTCGTACCACGGGTCGTCGAGTCGCATCGCTGCGGCCTCGCGCCCTGCTTCCTTCTCCACGGAACAACTCCCCTTGTCCACGGACCACTTCGGCCGTGTACCCAAGAATGGGCAGATCGGGAAGATCCCGGGCGCTTCATTCGCCGGTCTTCACCTCTTCAGGTGATGGCTCATCCGGGCGGCTGTGCGAGGCCCCGAACATACGCGTAGCGAACGGCCTGTGCCCGGTCGCGCACCCCGGCCTTGGCGAAGAGGTTGTTGATGTGGCTCTTCACGGTGGCCTGCGAGATGTTCAGACTGCGGGCGATCTCCAGATTGGACAGGCCCTCCGCGATCAGCACCAGCACCTCCAGCTCACGTGGCGTCAGGCCGTCGGGCAGCTGCGGATCCGATGCCGTCGGCAGTGACGGCGGGCCCGCGGTCACTCGCTCCAGCAGACGACGCTGCACGCTCGGCGAGAGGCCGGCCTCGCCGGACAGCACGGCCTGGACGGCCCGTACGATCTCCTCGCCCCCGGCGTCCTTGGTGAGATAGCCGCGGGCTCCGGCCTGCAGCGCGGGGAAGAGCGAGTCGTCGTCCGCGAAAGTCGTGAGCACCACCACCTGGGTCCCCGGATGGTCCCTGCGGATCCGCCGTGTCGCCTCGGCCCCGTCACACCGGGGCATCCGCAGATCCATCAGAACGACATCGGGGGCCAGTTCGGCCACGAGCTCCACGGCCTCCTCCCCGTCCTTCGCCGACCCCACCACCTCGATCCCGGGCAACAGCCCCAGCAGCATCACAATCCCCTCACGCACCACCGACTGGTCGTCGGCGACCACGACCCGTGCGTTCACGCGGGCACCCGCAGACTCACCACAAAACCCTCCTCGCCGGGGCCGGCCTCCAGCGTCCCGCCCATCAGCTCGGCCCGTTCCCTCATCCCGAGCAGACCGTATCCGGAGCCACTGCCGGACAGCTCTCCTCCGGGTCTTCGTCCACCCGAATCGCTTACCTCCAGGGCGACTTCGTCCGGCAGATACTCCAGCCTCACGAGAACCCTGGCCCCCGGTGCGTGCTTGCGCACATTGGTCAGGGCCTCCTGCGCCACCCTCCGGACCGTCTGTGACGCCTCGGCAGTCAGCGTCCGTTGCTCTCCCTCCACACTGACCCGCGCCGGATCCGTGGCCACCAACTGCTGCAGGAACTCTTCCACCGGAGACACCTCCCCCCGGAGCGCGGAGAGGGCCTGCCTGGTCTCCGAGAGCCCCTCACGCGCCATGGCACGCGCTGCCACCACCCGTTCCAGCACCTGGTCCCGGAACTCCCCCGCGGGCTCCCGCTCGATCAGCAGCCGCGCCGCCTCCAGATGCACCAGCTGAGCGGAGAGGCTGTGCGCGAGCACATCGTGTATCTCCCGGGCGATCCTGGCCCGCTCGTCCAGCGCGGCCGTCTCGGCCTCGGCCTTGCGTGCCGCACGCTCCTGCACCAGGAGCCGCTGGGCATTCCCCCGGGCCTCGGCATCCAGCCGGAGCACGTAGCCCGCCAGCGAGAGACCCGCTGTGGACATGGCGGTGGAGAGCCAGCCATCCGTGTTGACCACGGCGTACGCGCCGAGGGCGACGGCCGTGGCCGGGAGGCCCGCGGTGAGTGGCAACCGCTCCAGCGCAGCGATCGCGCAACCGCTCCAGAGGATCACCGCGGGCACATCGGCACCGGCCTGCTGCGCCCCGAACGCCACCAGCATCAACAGCGCCAGCAGCCCCATCGAGGGCCACAGCCGGTGTTCCAGGCTGGTCCGGAAGAACGCCCAGGCAGTGAACGCACAGGCCAGTACGCCCACCAGGCCGAGCACGATCTCCCAGGGCCCGAACTGTCCACCGCTGAACGTGCCCCAGAGCATCGCGGTGAGCAGCCCCACCCGGACGGACCAGGTGATCAGCTTTCGCGGACGCGTACGGCTCGTTCCCGACAGGGCTTCCCAGGACGGCCAACTGGTCCAGGTCGTACGCGTCGTCACACGCGGTCCTTCCACGCCGACCGCGACGTCGCCCCGTCGCCGGAGCCACCGTACGGGGATTCGCCATGCACAGAGCCGCCGTATGCGGAGCCACCATGCGTGGAGTCACCGCGCATGAAGTCGCCGCGCATGGAGCCACCGTGCGCCGGACGCATCTGCCCGGCCCGCCACATCAGCGCACCACCACGCGCCGCCAGCGTCACCGCGAGTGCCGCCAGCAGGGCCGCGGTGCCCTGATGTATACCCATCAGCGCGGCAGCCCCGTAGAGGGCCGCCCGCAGCGCCAGACCACCTACCAGGACGAAGGCGGTGGCCTTGGTGCCCTTGCTCCACAGCGAGCTGTCCGCCTCGCGCCACAGCCGGGTGGTCCAGGCCCAGCCGGCGCCCGTCACGAGCCCCACCACCATCTCGGCGCCCAGGACCGCTGCGGACAGCGCAGCGTGATGAGGATCCACCAACCCGGGCTCGCGCAGCGACAGGACAAGGAGTATTCCCGGCAGGACCCACCAGCGCCGGTCGTCCGTGATCTGCTGTGCCGAGCACTGGCGGAAGACGACGACAGCTATCACTGCGCCGATCACCAGGACGTTGACGAGCCCTGACATGGGTGCCTCCGATGTGCGGGAAGGTGAACGCCTTCGACGCTACGGAAGCGGCCGGACCGGAGCATCGGCTCAGGGGTTGATCACGGGTGGAGATGCCGTCTCCACCCGTGGGTGGAGACGGCATCGCTCAGACGTCGATGCGCGAGCGGTCCAGCGTGGCGGCGGAGCTGGTGATGAACTCCTTGCGCGGCGCCACCTCATTGCCCATCAGCAGATCGAAGACCTGCTCGGACGCCTCAAGGTCTCCGATGTTGATCCTCCGCAGGGTGCGGTGGCGCGGATCCATCGTGGTCTCCGCCAACTGGTCGGCGTCCATCTCGCCCAGGCCCTTGTAACGCTGGATCGATTCCTTGTACCGGACGTTCTTGCGCTGGAGCTCCAGCAGGCGCTGGCGCAGCTCGTTGTCCGAGTACGTGTAGATGTACTTGTCCTGGCCCTTCTTCGGCTGGACCAGCTCGATCCGGTGCAGCGGCGGCACCGCGGCGAAGACCCGTCCGGCCTCGACCATGGGACGCATGTACCGCTGGAAGAGCGTCAGCAGCAGAATGCGGATGTGCGCGCCGTCGACATCGGCGTCCACCAGCAGCACGATCTTCCCGTAGCGGGCCGCGTCGATGTCGAAGGTCCGACCGGACCCGGCTCCTATGACCTGGATGATCGCGCCGCACTCGGCGTTCTTCAGCATGTCCGAGACGGAGGCCTTCTGGACATTGAGGATCTTGCCCCGGATCGGCAGCAGCGCCTGGAACTCGCTGTTCCGGGCGAGCTTGGCCGTACCGAGCGCGGAGTCTCCTTCGACGATGAAGAGCTCGCTGCGGTCCACGTCGTCGCTGCGGCAGTCGGCGAGCTTCGCCGGCAGCGAGGAGGACTCAAGTGCCGTCTTGCGACGCTGGGCGTCCTTGTGCTGGCGGGCCGCGATGCGGGTCCGTGCGGCCGCGACGGCCTTGTCCAGGACGGCCCTGGCCTGGGCCTTGGCGTCGCGCTTCGTCGAGGTCAGGAACGCCTTGAGCTCCTTGGCCACGACGTTGGCGACGATCCGGTTGGCCGCCGAGGTACCGAGTACCTCCTTGGTCTGGCCCTCGAACTGCGGCTCGGCCAGACGGACGGTGACCACCGCGGTGAGGCCCTCCAGCGCGTCGTCCTTGACGATGTCGTCCTCGGCGACGCGAAGCAGCTTGGCGGAGCGCAGCGCCTCGTTGACCGTCTTGGTCACGGAGCGCTCGAATCCGGTCACATGCGTGCCGCCCTTGGGAGTGGCGATGATGTTGACGAACGACTTGAGGTTGGTGTCGTACCCGGTGCCCCAGCGCAGGGCGATGTCGACCGCGAGCTCACGCGTGACCTCGGTCGCCGTCATGTGACCGCGCTCGTCCAGGACCGGCACGGTCTCCTTGAAAGTGCCCTGTCCGGTCAGGCGCAGGACGTCGCAGACCGCCTTGTCCTGGGCGAGGTACTCGCAGAACTCACTGATGCCGCCGTCGAAGCGGAACGTCTCCTCGGTCTTGCCCTCGCCGTCGAGCCCGCGCTCGTCGCGGACGACGATCGTGAGCCCCGGAACGAGGAAGGCCGTCTGCCGTGCCCGCTGGTGGAGCGTCTCCAGGTTGAGCCTGGCGTCCTTGAGGAAGATCTGCCGGTCCGCCCAGTAGCGCACCCTGGTGCCGGTGCGCGTCTTCGGTACCCGCTTGCCCTTGAGCAGGCCGTTGGCCGGGTCGAACGGGCTGTCCGGCCCCTGCTCGGTGAAGATCCCCGGGACTCCGCGCCGGAAGCTGATCGAGTGCGTCGCACTGCTGCGGTCGACCTCGACGTCGAGCCGGGCGGAGAGCGCGTTGACGACGGAGGCGCCGACGCCGTGCAGACCGCCGGACGCCGCGTAGGAGCCGCCGCCGAACTTTCCGCCGGCGTGCAGCTTGGTCATCACGACCTCGACGCCGGACAGGCCCGTCTTGGGCTCGACGTCGACGGGGATGCCCCGCCCGTTGTCCCGGACCTCCACGGAATTGTCGTCGTGAAGGATCACCTCGATGTGATCGCAGTAACCGCCCAGGGCCTCGTCGACGGAGTTGTCGATGATCTCCCAGAGGCAGTGCATGAGACCGCGGCTGTCGGTGGACCCGATGTACATCCCGGGGCGCTTGCGAACCGCTTCGAGCCCCTCGAGTACGAGCAGATGCCGCGCGGTGTAGTTGGAACCGTCTCGGTCTGCTCCGGTCAGCAGCGCAGTGGACGGCACGGACGTATCGGCGGTCACGCGGTTCGCTCCTCGCTGAATTTCATTTAGGGCCCAGTGGGTAACGGGCTCGGCTTCGGTCGCCGCTGAGAGGGTACCGAGGCCTGGTAGAGCGGTTGTACCGCCACCCTCCGACAACCCTCACACTAGTCCAGCCTCGCATACACGTTCGATCCCTCGCAGGAGTGACGCGAACATCACGTTCCCTTCCAGGCATGAACCATTTAGGCTCCGGGCACGTCCTCATGAACGAACCGGCAAGCCAGCCGGGAGGATCCCACCAAGACAAGCAACGCGAAACCGTAGCGCTCCGCAATACGGCACATTCGCCGCCAACCGGCAACAGACAGCCATCTCGACAAGAAGTTTCGAAGAAAAGCCACGAGCGGGAACGTTTTCGGCCTGGTTGGATGTTGACCCTGGTACGACAGCTCGTCGAGCTAGAGAAGAGGCGACGTGACTACTGTTCTGACCCCCGCGAGCCCGCTGACCGCAGCAGACCGCTGTGACCGTTGCGGCGCCCAGGCATATCTGCGCGTCGTCCTGATCAGCGGCGGTGAACTGCTCTTCTGCGCCCACCACGGTCGCAAGTTCGAGCCGGAACTCAAGAAGATCGCCGCGGAAATACAGGATGAGACGGACCGGCTCACGGCTGTGCAGGCCCAAGCCGCCGAAGAGGAACAACACTGACACCTCGCATCCACGACGAGCAAGGGCCAGGTCCCGGACCTGCCGACGGGCGGCTCCCCCGAGGGGGGCCGCCCGTTCTCGTGCCTTCGTGGTGGTGACGTTCAGCTGCCGTCCGGCATCCAGTCGATCGCTGCGGAGATCCGCGTGTACACCCCGGGGCTGCCCGCCCTGGCGCAGCCGTTCCCCCAGGACACCAGTCCGATGAGCCTCCCACGGGCCACCAGCGGCCCGCCGCTGTCGCCCTGGCATGCGTCGTACCCGCCGAGCAGTTCGCCCGCGCAGAGCATCGCTGAGGCGTCGTACGTGCCGTTCCTGCCGCCCGGGTAGGCCTGCGCGCACATGGTGTCGGGCAGAACGCTCACTTCCGCGGACCGCAGCGACGGCGCGTAGTCGCCGTTGCCCGTTGTGTCGCCCCATCCGTACACGACAGCCGCGGTGCCCGGCGCGTACGCCTCGTCGCCTGTTTCGGCCATCGGGATCACGCTGTTCCCGGGAAGCGCGTCGGCGAGGGTGAGCACGGCCAGATCCCCCGCGTTCGTGGCGGGGTTGAATCCCGGATTGGTCCAGGTCTCCCGCACGGGTATCTCCTGCCCCCCTGTCCCGCGCAGAGCGTCGCGGCCCGCGATGATCCTCAGATCGCGCACACTGCCGACATCGACGCCGAGCGCCTCGCGGCTCAGGCAGTGCGCAGCGGTCAGCACCTTCTTCGGCGCCACCACGACACCGCCGCAGAACTGGCCGGCGCGCGCATCCCCGAACCGGTCACGGCTGGAGAGCGCCACGACCCAGGGGCTGTCCTTGACGTGTGCCGGCTGACCACCGATGACTATGCCGTCCTCGGCCGCCCTGGCGGGAGATCCGAGCGGTATCAGGGCCGTGGCGGCGACCAGGGCGAGCGCCCCGGTCAGAGTGCGGAAGACGGTACGGGACATGCGGACTCCTGACTCTGTGGTGAACCATTCCCACCCAGAGTCATGCCGCCGGTCGCCGACCGCACGCGTTGATAGGCCGAGGGCCCGGCTCCCCAATGGGATCCGGGCCCTCGGTCCGTGTACTCCTGCGACCTAGTCGAGGTAGTCGCGCAGCACCTGCGAGCGCGACGGGTGGCGCAGCTTCGACATGGTCTTCGACTCGATCTGACGGATGCGCTCGCGCGTCACGCCGTAGACCTTGCCGATCTCGTCCAGGGTCTTCGGCTGACCGTCGGTGAGGCCGAAGCGCATCGAGACCACACCGGCCTCACGCTCGGAGAGCGTGTCGAGGACCGAGTGCAGCTGCTCCTGGAGGAGCGTGAAGCTGACCGCGTCGGCCGGGACGACCGCCTCGGAGTCCTCGATCAGGTCACCGAACTCGCTGTCCCCGTCCTCACCCAGCGGGGTGTGGAGGGAGATCGGCTCACGACCGTACTTCTGGACCTCGATGACCTTCTCCGGGGTCATGTCGAGTTCCTTGGCCAGCTCCTCCGGCGTGGGCTCGCGGCCCAGGTCCTGGAGCATCTGGCGCTGCACACGGGCGAGCTTGTTGATGACCTCGACCATGTGCACCGGAATACGGATGGTGCGGGCCTGGTCGGCCATGGCGCGGGTGATCGCCTGACGGATCCACCAGGTGGCGTACGTGGAGAACTTGTAGCCCTTGGTGTAGTCGAACTTCTCGACCGCGCGGATCAGACCGAGGTTGCCCTCCTGGATGAGGTCCAGGAAGAGCATGCCGCGGCCGGTGTAGCGCTTGGCCAGCGACACCACGAGACGGAGGTTGGCCTCCAGCAGGTGGTTCTTGGCGCGGCGGCCGTCCTCGGCGATGATCTCCAGCTCGCGCTTGAGCTTCGGAGCGAGCTTGTCGGAGTTCGCCAGCTTGTCCTCGGCGAACAGACCGGCCTCGATGCGCTTGGCGAGCTCGACCTCCTGCTCGGCGTTGAGGAGGGGAACCTTGCCGATCTGCTTCAGGTAGTCCTTGACCGGGTCGGCGGTGGCGCCGGCGACGGCGACCTGCTGCGCAGGTGCGTCGTCCTCGTCGTCGTCGGAGAGGACGAAGCCCTTGTTCTCGCCCTCGCCCTCCTCTTCCTCGCCCTTGCCGGCCTTTACTTCCTCGACCGCCTCGTCGCCGTCGAGGAGCTCGTCGTCCTGCTTTCCGGACTTCTTCGATGCCGTCTTCTTGGCCGCCGTCTTCTTCACGGCGGTCTTCTTGGCAGCCGTCTTCTTGGCTGCCGCCTTCTTCGCAGGGCCGGCCGTGGCAGCGTCATCGGCCACCACGTCCACGGTCTCTGCCGACGGGGCGGCAGTGGCCGCGACCGTCCTGGTCACGGTTGTCTTGGCCGCGACAGTCTTGGTGGCGGTGCGCTTGACCGGGCTCTTCGCTGCGACGCTCTTGCGGGCACGTTTGGACGGCTCCGCGGCACTGACCATCAGCGTCACACCCTCTTCCTCGAGGATCTGGTTGAGGCTGCGCAGAACATTCTTCCACTGGGTTGGCGGAATCTGGTCAGCCTCGAAGGCCCGACGCACGTCATCGCCGGCGATCTGCCCATCAGCCTTTCCCCGCTCGATGAGCGCCATCACAGACTCGGACTCGGCGATCTCCGGCGGGAGCGTACGGGATGTGCTGGCCGACACGAACAACCTCTCGGAACGATGGAAACGGCTTCCGGCCCTGTCCTGGAGAGGACTGGAGCCGACGACCGCCGGGCTGGGAATGTACCGGCGGCGCGGGTTTGGCCTCAGAACTGCACAGCGCACTTCATGGCTGCTGTATTCCTTCCGCGGCGGTCACCTCTTAAGTCATCGCACTGTTTCGAGGAGTGTTACGCCCAATCCGCGTGGCCCGAGTCACACCTCATTTGCGATGAACCTCACCAAGGGTGCGAATTCCCCACAACTGTGTCGCCGGACCGTGGCGGCCCGGCGACACGCGGTTCACAGACCCCGGCCGTGTTGCGCTCAGTGCTCGCGGGGCGCGGGCACCACACGCTCCACCTCGGGGTGTACGACGAGCAGCTGCCGCATGGCCGATTCCGCACCCGCGGCGTCACCGGACGCAAGGGCGTCGACGATCCGGGCGTGGTGGCCGAGGGAGGCCTCGCCGGGGCGGTCACAGCCCGTGACTGGGCCACCCGAGACCTGCAGCGCCGCGGAGACGATGCCGGAGAGGTGCTCCAGCATGCGGTTGCCCGCCGCCTGGATGAGCAGGGAGTGGAACTCCGCGTCGGCCCGGGAACAGGTGATCGCGTCGCCCTGCCCGACCGCGTGCCCCATGATCTCGACCATGTCGCCGAGGCGCTGCTGAATGTCCTCGCGGCCGTGACCCGCGGCGAGACGAGCCGCAAGGGGCTCGATCGTCCAGCGGAGCTCTCCGAGCTCGCGGCGCTGGTCCTCGCGCTGGGGGCCGAAGGCGCGCCATTCGATGATGTCGGGGTCCAGCAGGTTCCAGTCGCTGACGGGACGGACCCGGGTACCCACGTTGGGCCGGGCACTGACCAGGCCTTTGGCCTCCAGTACACGCAGCGATTCACGTACGACGGTGCGGGAGACCTCGAAACGCTGGCCGATCTCCTCCGGTACGAGGGGACGGTCGGCACCCAGGTCGCCGGAGACGATCATCTGACCCAGCTGCTGAACGAGTTGGCCGTGGAGGCCGCGGCCCCGACTGGCCGAGCCCCGCCGGCTCACCCGACCGAGGTCGGCGTCGGGGCCGTCCCAGGAACGAAGAGCGGCCCGCTCGCCGGCAGGCGCCTCCGCGTACGGGTAGCGATCGATTTCACCCGGGCCGGCGAGGCCGGAATCGGCGGAGCGGGCGGCGGTCATCATGGTGTGCGCAAGGGTACTCACGCATCATTTGTCGGCGCAGCTCACTCGGCTCTTGAGGTCTTTGGTGAAAAGCACACGAAAGGGTGATCGGCGCCAGCCCCCCAATTGACGCTTTACTGGTATAAACCGGGCACGTTCAACAGGGTTATGACGCTTGGCTCGACCCGGCCGCCCTCTGCGACCGCCAACGGGCCCTGCCGTGAAGGCCGGTGAGCAGATAGGCGCAGACCAGAACCGACAGCGAGAGCGCCATCGCGGTTCCCACCGGATGCGCCAAGACACCCACGACCAGTGCGATCCAGCGGTCCGTCTCGTGCGGCCAGCGCGGCCACATCAGTCCGCGGAGCCTGACCGGAAGCCCGGCGACCGGACGGACCGCGGGCCCCGTCAGCACCAACTGGACAAGCGGCACGACCAGCACGGGGACGGCAAGTACCGCGGCGACACCGGCCGTGGTCACCCTGAAGACTCCGGCGGCCAGGAGGCCCGCCCAGGCGCAGCCCACGGTCAGCGCCACCCAACTCACGCCCAGCGAAACGGAATTCGGCGGTACGTGGATCCAGTCATGGCCGTACACGAGGCGAAGGGTTTCCCCGGAGACCAGGACGACGGCCAGGGCGAGCACCACCGCGACGCCTGCGGACACCACCAGCTTGGCCAGAAGCAGCCCCAGGCGGCGGGGGACCGTGCCGCGGCCCGCCGCGAGGGCCGGGTAGCGGAATTCGTCGCCGAACGAGAGGGCACCGAGCAGTCCGGCGCCGACCGCCACGGGCGGCAGCGGCAGCAGCGACGGCCAGGCCGCCAGCACTTTCGGCAGGGGCGCATGGGGATTGCGGGCGAGGAGCACGGAGAGCCCGACGGAGGCGACCAGGACAACGGCCATGATCAGGGTGGTTGTCCTGACGCCGAACAGCCGGCGCAACTCGTATCGCAGCGGCCGAATCGGGCCCCTGGCCGAGCGACGCCGGATGCGAGGCGCCGACTCCGGCACCGACCCTCGCGCGACCGGTCGCGGACCTTCGGCCCCCGCGCCGCCGCCTCGTCCGGCGGGCTCTGCGGGGCCGGGGTCTGCGGGACCTGCGGGATCCGCCGGGCTTCTGGAGGCTCCTGGATCCGTCGAGTCCCCGGGTGAGCTCCCGGGCGCCGCGGGGCCGGTGTCGCCGATCTCGTCGGCCAGCTGATGCACCGGAAGCCCGTGCCGGAACGCCGTGTCGCCGATCTCCGCGCAGGTGGAGCCGTACACGGCGAGACGGCCGCCAGCTTCGGTGACCACCTCGACCGAGCGCCGGGCCGCCCGGGCCTCGCGGCTGACCACGGCCGCGAGGCGGGCCGCGTGCGGGGTCCGGACCGCGACCCGGGGGCGGAGACGGGTGCGGGAGAAGTCGCCGCCGTCCTGGTCGGCGACCAGTCGACCGCCGTCGATGGTGACCACTCGGTCGGCGGTCCGGGCAGCCTCCCTGGGGTCCGCCGTGGAGTAGAGAACGGTCCCGCCCCGGGCCGCGCGGGCCTGGAGCAACCCGTGCAGCCAAGAGCCCTCGCGCGGAGCCAGGCCCTCCGTCGGATCGTCGAGAACGAGCGTGTGCGGATCGCCCAGCAGCGCCGAAGCGAGAGCGAGGCGTCGGTCCATGCCGAGGGAGAGGGCGCCGATGCGCTGGTCACCGAGCCCGGCCAGGCCTACGAGATCGAGCAGCTCATCGGCCCGTGCCGCGGGTACGCCCGCGGCGGCGCAGAGCATCCGGAGCTGGCCGCGGGCGGTCCGGGCCGGATGACCCGGTACGTTTCCGAGCAGCACACCCACCTCACGCGCGGGGTGCGGGATCCGATGCATCGGCCTGCCCCGGAAGTAGGTGATCCCCCGCCCCGGGTCGAGCTCCAGCATGAGGCGGAGGGCCGCCGTCTTGCCCGAGCCCGGGGCGCCCAGAAGAGCGGTGACGTGGCCGGGCCGGGCTTCGAAGGTGAGATCGTCCACGGCGGCCCGAAGGCCGCGGCGGGGGGTGCTGGTGAGTCCGATGGCCTGGAGCATCGCTTCCCTCGCGGAAGGTGAGACCGCTCGACGGCAGTGCGGGTACCAGGGAAAGATAACCCGACATATCCGACTTTTTGCGCAGCCCCAGCCCGGTGGGTGTTCCGCGAGGTCAGATTTCCGGCCTCAGCATCGGAGGGTTGAGCACGGTGGCGGCCCCGGCCCGGAAGAGCTGGGCCGGGCGACCGCCCTGGCGCGTGGTCGTACCCCCGGTGGGGACCAGGAAGCCCGGAGTGCCGGTGACCTTGCGATGGAAGTTCCGCGGGTCGAGAACCACCCCCCACACCGCCTCGTACACCCTTCGGAGCTCGCCGACCGTGAACTCCTGGGGGCAGAAGGCGGTGGCCAGGGAGGAGTACTCGATCTTGGAGCGAGCGCGTTCGACCCCGTCGGCAAGGATCTGCGCGTGGTCGAAGGCCAGCGGGGTCTGGCTGTCTCCCTCGTGGCCGAAGCTCCCGTCCGCTCCGAGCAGGTCGTCGACGGACGCCCATCGCGCACTGTTCGCATCGCCGCCGGCCCGTGGGGCCGGCAGATCGGGCGCCAGGGCGAGGTGGGCGACGCTGACGACTCGCATCCTCGGGTCACGCCCGGGGTCGCCGTAGGTGGCGAGCTGTTCGAGGTGGGCACCGTTACCGACCGCCGGGGCCGACGGGTCCTGGGCGCACAGGCCGGTCTCCTCGACCAGTTCGCGCGCTGCTGCGGCTCCGAGATCCTCATCGGCTTTGACGAACCCGCCGGGCAGCGCCCATCGCCCCTGGAACGGTGGCTCACCACGGCGTACCACCAGCGCACAGAGCGCGTGGCGGCGCACCGTGAGCACGACCAGGTCGACGGTGACAGCGAAGGGCGGGAAGGTCGACGGGTCGTAGGGCGGCATGCGGTGATCATAGTCGTCTGCCTGACGATAAACACTCCCTTCTCCGTACTCATCCATCGGCTGTTCCGGGAGCGGCTCCTCCGGGGACGGATGCCCGCACCGCGCCCCGGCACGACGCCGGGAGGCATGCCACCACGGCACCGCGCGGGCCCCAACACGGACGCCCGGTACGCGGCAGTGGTCCGAGGTTCCGCGGAGCTGCGGGGCATGCGAGTCATCCATCGTCCTGGGACACACGCCGTCCGGGGGTGCCCGTCCCGGATCGGCGCCGGGTGGCCGCCGATTCGGGACGGGCGGAGCCGGAAGGGGTCTTCTTCCGGCGTGTGGCGGCCGACCGGGCCGTGCGCTGCCGCGCGCTCCGGTCCGGCCGGTGCCCGCGCCGCCCCGCTCGTACCCTGCGCTCCCCGCGCAGGCATCGGCGCAGGGTCTCCGGGTCGAGGCCCTGATTGCACGCCTCATGAAGCAGTTGGGCGAAGGTGTACATGGGATCGATCCGCAGGGCGAGGCCCAGCGCGACCCGCGCGCCCGGCTCGTCGCCCGTCGACCACGAGACCCATCCGGCCAGGGTCAGTGGCGCCGCGGCGTGCTCCTCGTACGGCGCCACGCAGCGACGGGACAGTGCGCGCCAGAGCCGCAGCGCCGAATCGGCTTCCGGGCCCTCCATCCATTCCGCCGCCCTGTCGCGGGTTTCCCGGTCCTGCAGGCCGAGAATCACGGCGGCTGCCTCGTCATGACTGATCAGCCCGTCATCACCGATGTCCGAGGCGGAGGGCGTCGTCACCGGCGCCTCCCCGAGTCGTTTCATGAGCTGCCGGGCCAGGTCCAGGGTCTCCCGTGCCACATCCTCGCGGCCCTCCTCGTCGAGGAGTTTGGGCACCAGCTCGGCACCCGCCGAGTCGAGCGCGCGTTGCTGGCCCGCGGCCGCCGAGGTGGTCAGAGGAGCGAGCCTCGCCTCCATCTCCCGCAGTGTTCCCCGCACTTGAATGCCCGCGTACGCGGCAGCGGCCGCCATCACCGAAGTGCCGGGCATGGCCAGTTGGTTTCCTTCCGTCGGGCAGCAACGCCCGTCCGGACAGCAGTAGGACCAGTACCGGCCGTCGGAGATGCAGAGTGCTTCGAGCACCGGCACGTCCAGTTCACCGCAGGCCGTGCGCAGGCGCTGGGCGAAGGGCCGCAGCCGCTCCATGATCTGACTGCCGGACTCGCCCTCGGCGGGGTCCTGGCAGAGGAAAATGACGATCGCGTCGGGGCGTTCACCACGCCGCTCGCTTCCCTTGACCAGGCACTCGGCGAGCTGCTCGGCGACGGGCGCCCACTCCTGGGGCGATTGCGGGATGCCGAGCCTGAGCCTTCCGCCGAAGCGGCCCCTGCCGCCGTGCAGGGCGACCATGATCACGCTGTCGTTCGGGTGGAACCCCATGAGGTAGGGGAGAGCATCGGCGAGTTCGGCAGGCCCTCGGAGGGTGATCTGCTGCTCGTCGGCCGGACCGGTGGATTCGTGGTGCTGGTTCATGGCATGACCGTCCCGCGAGAAGCCGAATCTCGCGACCCCCTGTGGATAACTTGTCCACAGGGGGCACGGGGTGCTGGCGGTCAGCCGTACCCGGCGGGTTGCATGGAGGCATGACGCACTCGACCCGCGCAGCTCTCAGTGCCTCCTCGGTTCCGTATGTGCCCCACCCGTCGCGCATACCGGCAGAGGGCCTCAGCCAGAGGGCCTCAGCCAGAGGGCCTCAGCCTGCTGCGGCAAGGACCAGCGGAAGAACCTGGTCGCTGCCGGCCCGGCGCAGTAGCCGGGCGGCGACCGCGAGGGTCCAGCCGGATTCGGTGCAGTCGTCCACGAGCAGGACGGGACCGGGAGTGCGCGCCAGGGCGTCGGCCAGCGTCTCGGGGACGGCGAACGCCCCGGAGAGCGCCCGGAGGCGTTGGGCGGAGTTGCTGCGGCGTGCCGTGTGCGCGCCGTCCGGTCCGGTGTACGTCAGGGTGCCGAGGAAGGGAAGGCGGCCGATCGTCGCGACCCCCTGGGCGAGGGAGCCGACCAGTTGCGGGCGGGTCAGGGACGGTACGGCGACGATCCCGACCGGCCGGGCAGTGGCGTCCGGGACACTCGGCGCCCAGCCGCCCGCGGAGCGCGCCCAGTCGGCGAGGACCGCCACCGCGGCCTGCAGGACGTCGTCGGGGACCGGTCCGTCGGGCGCGTTCTCGGCCAGCAGCGGACGCAGCCGGTTGCCCCAGCCGATGTCCGAGAGCCGGCCCAGGGCGCGACCGGTGGAGCACTGCTCCTTGGCCGGGATACGGCCCTTGAGCTCGATGCCCAGAGCGGGCATCCCCGTAGGCCACATCCGGCGCGGCTCGATCTCCACTCCCGGCCGGTCCAGCTCCTTGGCCGCGCCCATCAGGGTGTCCGCCGAGACGGCCGAATCGGCCCAGGCCCCCGCGCAGTTGTCACAGCGGCCGCACGGGGCCGCCCCTTCGTCGTCCAGCTGCAGGCGCAAGAACTCCATCCGGCACCGGGACGTGCTCGCGTAGTCGCGCATGGCCTGCTGCTCGGCGGCCCGCTGCCGCGCCACCCACGCGTAGCGCTCGGCGTCATACACCCACTCGGCTCCCGTGGCCGTCCAGCCGCCCTTCACCCGCTTGACCGCGCCGTCGACGTCCAGCACCTTCAGCATCGACTCCAGGCGGGTGCGCCGCAGATCCACCACGGCTTCCAGCGCCGGCACGGACAGTGGCCGTCCCGCGCCGGCGAGGGCCGAGAGCGTCTGCCGGACCTGAGCCTCGGGCGGGAAGGCGGTATCGGCGAAGTAGCGCCAGATCGCCTCGTCCTCCTTGCCCGGCAGCAGCAGCACATCGGCGTGTGCGACACCGCGCCCCGCACGCCCCACCTGCTGGTAGTAGGCGATCGGCGAGGACGGCGAGCCGAGATGCACCACGAAGCCCAGGTCCGGCTTGTCGAAGCCCATGCCCAGGGCCGAGGTCGCGACCAGCGCCTTGACCCGGTTCTCCTGGAGGTCGACCTCGGCCTGCAGCCGGTCGGCGTTCTCCGTCTTCCCGGTGTACGAGGCCACGCGGAAACCGCGCTGGCGCAGGAAGGCGGTGGCCTCCTCGGCCGCCGCGACCGTGAGGGTGTAGACGATCCCCGAGCCCTGCAGGTCGTCCAGGTGCTCGGCGAGCCAGGCCAGGCGGTGCGCGGCGTCCGGCAGCCGGACCACACCCAGCCGCAGGCTCTCCCGCTCCAGCGGGCCGCGCAGCACCAGGGCCTCGCCGGCTCCGGTACCCAGCTGGTCGGCCACGTCCGCGGTAACCCTCGCGTTCGCGGTCGCCGTGGTGGCCAGTACCGGAACGCCGGGGGCCAGCTCGGCGAGCATGGCCCGCAGCCTGCGGTAGTCGGGGCGGAAGTCATGGCCCCAGTCGGAGATGCAGTGTGCCTCGTCCACCACCAGCAGACCGGTGGTGGCCGCGAGCCTGGGCAGCACCTGATCGCGGAAGTCCACCGAGTTGAGGCGCTCCGGACTCACGAGGAGAACGTCGGTGTCGCCGCGCTCGACCTCCTCGTAGATGGTGTCCCACTCCTCGGGGTTGGCCGAGTTGATGGTGCGCGCCCGGATGCCGGCCCGGGCCGCCGAGTCGACCTGGTTGCGCATCAGGGCCAGCAGCGGCGAGACGATCACCGTGGGCCCGGCGCCGCGCCGGCGCAGCAGAGCGGTGGCGACGAAGTACACCGCGGACTTGCCCCAGCCCGTGCGCTGAACCACCAGCGCGCGCCGGCGCTCCTCCACCAACGCGGCCACGGCCTGCCACTGGTCCTCCCGCAACCGCGCCGAACCCCCTGGGGCACCCACGAGCTCGGCAAGGATGGCATCTGCTTCGGCGCGGAGTTCCAGGGTTTCCATGCCCCCATGCAACCCGATGGCTCGGACAATCGACGACTTCACCCCACGTGACACACAGCTCACAGGGGACCGGTCGGCCAAGTGTTCCCGGGCACGGGGAGCGCTCGGGGATCATCCGCGTTCCGACGGGCTGCCGAGCGGCTCGGATCGGTGTTTCCGCTGGTCCTCGCCGTTCACATGTGAGGGGAGGCATCATCCGTGCACTGCGTGGGCAGGGATATCAGAGTCATTTCGGCTGATTCCCGTCACCTGTGCCAATTGCTCGTTGCCGCCCGCCGATAGGCCAGGAAGAATTGGGATCGCTCCCCGCACAGTCCCTTTCGCGGCCCGGAAGGGTTGTGCCGCGGTGCGCCCTCACTCGACCCTGCCCGCACCATGGGCGCGTATGCGAAGGGAGGATCGTGACCTTCGGATTCGCTCCGTCCGCAGCCACTTCGATGCCGGCGTCCGCCGACTCGGCCAACCGTCTCGCCAGGATGCTCGAACCCGCCGAGTGGGCCGAAGCGGGGATACCGCTGCTGCGCAGCCCCCGTGAGGTCGTCAGCGGCCTGCACTCCCGGCACCGGCCGACCCCGGCGACCGCTGTGATCGCCGTGCTCGACCACGAGGAACGCCTCGCGGCCAGCGCTTCGTTCCCCCGGCGCTCCATCGCCGCGGACGGCTGGGAGTTCCGCAACGCGTTGCTGGCGCATCTGCGCCGGGTCATCCCGCACGACCTTCGCCGCCGCACTCCCGTCCGTACCGCGGTGCTTCTCTACTGCCGTGAGGGCGACGAGCCCTGGACGGAGGAGGACGGGGCGTGGATGTGGGGCCTGCGGGACGCCTGCACGCTGCACGGACTGCGATGCGGCGCGTACATCACGCTGACCCGCGGTGGTTGGCAGGTACTGGGCGAGGGCCGCGGCGGGCGCAGCCCCCACTCCATGTCGCGGCCGGCCGCTCTCGCCGACGCCTCGCTGGACCAGGATCCTGCTCCGCTGCGCACCGGCGGCGGAGCCTCGCAGGCGCTTCGGCACACCGCGGCACGCTGACCCACGAACCGCCGACCCGGCCGCCCTGTCGGACAGCCGGGCCAGCGGCCACGGTCGTGGGTGCCGTGCGGATCAGGCCGCGGCACCGAGCACTGCGTTGATCCGCTGCGGATCCCCGCACACGATCAGCAGTGCTCCGGCGCGCTCCCGCGCGCCGGTCAGCACGCCGGCGACGGTGTCGCCACCGTTGACCGCGACGATCACCACCGGACGGGTCCGCACCCGGTCCGCGGCTTCGGCACCGGCGAAGAAGACGTCTTCGCCGGCCTCGTGCTGCGCCCAGTAGGCGGCCTCGCCGAAGGAGAGTTCATGCGCGGCCCACGGGTGCTGCTCCCCGGTGGTGAGCACCAGGATGTCGCCCGGTGCGCGGCCGGAGTCGAGCAGCAGGTCCACCGCTTCGTCGGCGGCGTCGAGCGCGCCGGCCGCCGAGGCGGGGATCAGCTGGATCTGCGGTGCGGAACGATTCTCCGGCGTTTCCGTCCGGGAACGGCCGGGAGTGGGGTGCGGGCGCTGCGCCGGGGGCGCGGGCCTCGCGGGGCCGGGCCCGGGGCGACCGGGGCGCGGCGTGGCCGCTGAACGCGGGCCGGGTACGGGACGGGGGGTCGACGCGGTGCGGCCGGCGGCCGGAGTGACGCGGGGACCCTGGGCGCTCTCGTGAATCTGAGGCTCCTCGGGGATGAGAGGCATGGGTGGTTGTCTATCAAACGTCGGCGCTCGGGGCGTCGGCGGGTGGGTACATGTGCGCGATCAGAAGTCGAAGCCGAGCTGGCCCCCGCTTTCCAGTGCAGCCGCCTCGGCGGAGATTCGGACCTTCTTGAGGTGCTGCCACCTGGGCAGCGCGTCGAGGTAGGACCACGACAGACGGTGGTGGGGTGTCGGTCCCCACTCCTCCAGCGCGGCCCTGTGTACGGGCGAGGGGTAACCGGCGTTGGCCCCGAAGGCGAATTCGGCGTACTCGCCGGAATCCGCGCCCAGTTCGGCCATCATCGTGTCCCGGTGGACCTTCGCGATCACCGAGGCGGCCGCGACCGCGATACAGGACTGGTCGCCCTTGATCACAGTGCGGACCTGCCAGGGCTGTCCCAGGTAGTCGTGCTTGCCGTCGAGTATCACCGCGTCCGGCCGTACCGGCAGGGCTTCGAGGGCACGTACTGCGGCGAGGCGCAGCGCGGCCGTCATCCCGAGCTCGTCGATCTCCTGCGGGGAGGCGTCGCCGAGACCGAATGCGGTGACCCAGCGCTCCAGCAACGGCGCGAGCTCCGCGCGGCGCTTGGGGCTGATCAGCTTGGAGTCGGTGAGTCCGGCGGGAGGTCTGCGGAGGCCGGTGACGGCTGCGCACACGGTGACTGGTCCCGCCCACGCTCCGCGTCCGACCTCGTCGACGCCGGCGACGGTCCTGGCACCGGTGGTGGCGCGCAGTGAGCGCTCGACGGTGTGCGTGGGTGGTTCGTACGGCATGGCGCCTGTCAGCGTACGCCGATGGGGCGGCCCGCAACACCCCGGGGCGCCCGTCGGCCGCCACGCAGTTGCGACACGGCCCCGGCGAGGGTCGCGGCGCGGCCGTGGAGGCCGACGTTTCCATATGGCGCGGCGCCTCGGAGGGCGCTTATGAGGCCGGTGGGCAACGCCGGTGCGTCGTCGGTGCACGAGGCCGGTGCGCCCGTTCGTACGTGGCTCCGGTCCGGTCAGTACGGGTCGTACGGATCGCTTTCGTCACCGTCGCGGTCGCTGCCGCCGACGCCCGTGCGCGATCCGGTGCAGGACTGCGTCCGACCGGCCGGATTCCGCTTCAGGATGTCTCGGGCCCGTGCCTCGCCCCAGCTGGTGGCGTACCAGGGAGCGTCGTCGGTGCGCAGTGACCGTTCGATGTCCGTGAGGGCGCAGGAGCGCAACGGTTCGGGCAACGTGTCCAGGGCCGGTACGGCGTCGGCCGACAGGTCCTTGAGGTAGTCGATGTCGATCGAGTGGTCGTCGCGGTACCGCTGGACGTTCTGCTCCGCGATCAGGCCGTCGGGCGAGATCAGCCCGAACGCGAGGACGCCGACGGCCGCGCTCGCGGCCACGGCACGCGGCAGCATACGGGCGCCGAACACCCCGGCGGCCATGATCAGTACGAGCACCACGCCCAGCCAGAGCTCCATGGCCGCCACGGACAACCGCAGCCGGGTCAGACCGTACGCGTCGACGTAGAGGTCCATCCGCCTCAGTGCGGACGCCACGACGATCAGGGTGAGCAGGCACAGCGCGCCGAGCACGCTCCGGACGAGGGTGCGGTCGCCGTCCCGTCCGCGGGGGGCCCAGCGCAGGGCGAGCGCGATCACCAGCAGGGTGAGGACCGTGGCCCAGAGAAGCTGCCAGAACCCCTGTCGGGCGTATGCGGAGTAGCTGAGGTCGGTCTCGGCCATCACCTTGTCGTATCCGCCGAGCAGCACGGTGAGCTGGACGGCGATGAAGACGGCGAACAGCAGGTTCAGCACGATGAGCGGCAGGGCCCATTCCAGCCGCCCGCGGGCCTTCCCCTGACGGACCGTGAGGCCGTCCCAGCGGATCGGGGCGGCTGCGGCGTACGCGGCGGCGAGCGCGCCGACCAGACCGACGAGGAAGAGGAAGAACCGCCACGGGCTGCCGGTGAGCGAGACATCGGGCATCAGGTCGCCGAGCACGTCGGCGAAGGCGGCGTCGGCGCTCGCGAACAGTGCTCCGAACACGATGAGCAGGACGACCGCCACCGCGACGCTGCGGACAACGACCCCCAACCGGCCGCGGGAGCCCGTCATCCGGGCGCGAACGCCCCGCCCGCCCCAGGCCAGACCGTCCGCGATGGCGCTGAACAGGCCCAGCGATCCCAGGAACACCCCGAGCCAGCTGCGGTTGCCGTGCAGGGCGAGTGATCCCAGCGCGATGGCGGACACGACGGCCAGGAAGACGGGCCAGCCCGCGTCCCGAAGGGCCGGGACGGCGAGGAGCCCCAGCCCGCCGAGCGCCCACAGCGCCGTCCACGGGCGGAGGCGGCGGCCGGCCGTCCGTGCGGCGAAGCAGGCCCCGAGCGTCGCGGGGACCGCGACGATCAGCGCGTTCACGCCGAGGCCGTCGCCCAGCAGCAGGGCGCTCAGTATCGCCGTGACGACGACGCAGCAGAGCGTCGCGCCATGGATGGCGGCGGGCGCCGCCGGGCGCAGTGCGGACAGCGCGGAGGTCTGCTGCGAGCTGCCCTGCCGCCAGGGGTTGGGCGGATGCTGCCCGCCGTGCTGCGCGTAGCCGGGCACTTTCGGCGGCTCGGGAGCGGTGTCGCGGGGCTCCGGGGGCACCGCCTTCGACGATGCGGTCCGCTCGGACGTTCCGGGCTGCCCCGACGGCTCGGACGGCTGCGGTCCATCCGTCGGCCGGGGTATTTCTGACATGTGATCGGACATGGGACCCCTCCCCCACCGAGGTCCGCGTACACCGCCCGCAGGGCGGCGGTCGAGGCACTCCGGCGTCTCATTTTCGGCGCGCGCCCGTCTGAATGATCATCAACGGCGGCGTGGCCGAAAGAGTAGCTTCCGCTCGCTGTTGCGAGCCGTGCGGGAGGGAGCTGTGTCAGTACCGTGACAGTCCGGCCGGCCCGGTCCTGCGCTCCGCTCGTCGGTGGCTCAGCTGCCGCCGTCCCGCTGCGGGAGCCAGTCCGGCAGCTCCTCCGTGCGCGCCGTCCAGTGGGCCGGTGGCGCACCCGTCCTGCCCGCCGCGACGATCCCGCCGACGATCGCGCACGTCGTGTCGACGTCGCCGCCCGCCTGGGCGGTCACCCAGAAGGCCTGCTCGAAGTCGCCGAGGCTCCGCGCCGCCGACCAGAGGGCGAACGGAACGGTGTCGTGTGCGCTGGTACGCCGGCCGTTGCCGAGGACCGCCGCGACCGTCCCGGCGTCGCCGTAGTCGAGCATGTCTCGGGCACGGCGCAGCCCGGCACCGACGGCGCTGCGGGGTACGAGTGCGATGACGCCGTCGAGCAGTTCCGCCGGGGTGGGCGGCCCGGTCGTCGCCGCGGCGAGTGAGGCCGCCGCCGCGACGGCCATCGCGCCCACGACCGCCTCGCGGTGCTGGTGCGTGGTGTACGAGGAGATCTCGGCCTGGTGGGTGGCCTGCTCCGGATCGTCCGCGTACCAGGCGCCGAGCGGTGCGATCCGCATCGCCGAGCCGTTGCCCCAGGATCCCTGGCCCTGGAACAGGGCGGATGCCAGCTCCCGCCAGTCACCGCCCTCCCGGACCAGTCTGAGCAGCCGGTTCACGGCGGGGCCGTAACCGCGGTCGAAGTCGTGGTGGCCGGCGAAGGAGTGGGCGAGCGCGTCCTGGTCGATCCGCTCGTGCTCCACCAGCACGGCCAGCACCGAACACGCCATCTCGGTGTCGTCCGTCCACTGCCAGGAGCCGGGTGGGAGCTCACGCCGCTTCAGCAGCGGATAGTTGACGGGCACAAAGAACTGGGAGCCCAGTGCGTCTCCCACGGAGAGCCCGCGCAGGCTGGACAGGGCGCGCAGGGCCCGTTGGCCGGAAGCAGAGTCAGCGGTTGTCATCGCCCTTCCACTCTATCCGGTGATGCCGTACGGCTCAGGGGTACGCCAGCGCTCGAACGGCCGGTCAAGGGTGTAGCGGCCGTCCGCTCCGAGTATCAGCGTGCGGGTCTCCCCGTTGCCCGGGTTGGACAGTGACTCGAACTCGGCCACCGACCAGTGGAACCAGCGCATGCAGAACAAACGCATGGTCAGTCCGTGCGTGACCAGCAGGACGTTCTGCGGATGGCCGGGATCCTCGAAACTCCGGTACAGGCTCTCCAGGAAGGCCCCGACCCTGTCGTACACATCGGCTCCGGACTCCCCCTGCGCGAAGCGGTAGAAGAAGTGGCCGTACGCGTCCCGGTAGGCCTTCTGCAGACGCACGTCGTCGCGGTCCTGCCAGTTCCCCCAGTCCTGCTCGCGCAGCCGCGGCTCCTCGCGCACGCGTACGTTCTCCAGGTCCAGGCCGAGGGACCTGAATGTCTCGTGGGTGCGGCGGTAGGGCGAGACGTACACGCTGACCCGCTCGCCGTCGAACAGCTCGCGCAGCCGCACGCCCGTCTCCCTGGCCTGTCTCAGGCCTCTCGCGGTGAGCCGCAGAGCGTGGTCCGGCTCGCGCTCGTAGACCGTGTCGTCGGCGTTTCCCTCGGACTCCCCGTGCCGGACGAGGACGATGCGTTGCGGTCGTGCCATGTACCGACCCTAGATCGGCTGCGGCTCATTCGAGCAGTTGTCCGGCCTCCAGCCGACGTATGTCACCGGTGAAACGGCGACGCAGCAGCCGGTCGTGCGAGACCACGACCAGCGCACCCCGCCAGCGGGCCAGCGCCTCCTCCAGCTCCTGTACGAGTCCGAGTGCCAGGTGATTCGCCGGCTCGTCGAGCAGCAGCAGGTCCGCGGGACGCGCGAGGAGACGGGCGAGGGCGAGCCGTCTGCGCTGCCCCGCCGAAAGGGATCCGACCGGTACCCGGAGGTCCCGGGAACGGAACAGTCCGTACGAGAGCAGCAGTTCCTCCTGCTCGTCCTCGGTGAGCGGCAGCCCTCGGCCGAATGCCGTGAGCACGCACTCCGTCGGGCGGTGCACCGGCACCTCCTGGGCGAGGTAGCCGATTCCGCCGCGCCGCACGACGCGCCCCTCGTCCGGTTCGAGCACGCCTGCCATGACCCGGAGCAGGGTGGACTTCCCCGCCCCGTTGCCGCCGTGGATGAGCAGTCTGTCGGCTGCCGCCACGGTGAGCCGGTCGACGGAGAGCCGGTCACCGACGCGCATGCCGGTCAGGGACACCAGCTCTCCCCCGGTCTCGCCGCTTCTGGGCAGGGCGGCGAAGCGCAGCGGGTCCGGCGGTCTGGGGACGGGCTCCGCCCGCAGCCGCTCCAGCCGCTTGCGCGCGTTGCGGACCCGGCCGGACACGGAGGCCTGGACCCGGCCCGCAGCCCGGTCGTACGCCATTTTGTTGTTGTCCTTGATGGCACGGCCGGCGGCGACGCCGTGGGCGGTGGTCGCCGTGTACTCCTCCAGCTGCGCGGTCTCCTCGCACCACTCGACGTAGGACTGCTCCCAGCGCTGCCGTGCGGCGCTCTGCTCGGCCCGGAATCCCGCGTAGCCGCCCCCGTAGCGCACGACCGTGCGCCGGTCGGCGTCGACCTCCAGCACCGCGGTGGCGACACGCTCCAGGAAGATCCGGTCGTGGGACACGGCGATCACGGTGCCGGGGTGGGACCGGAGGGCGCTCTCCAGCCAGTCGAGCGCGGCTTCGTCCAGGTGGTTGGTGGGTTCGTCGAGCAGCATCACCTCGGGAGACGCCGCGATCAGGCAGGCAAGGCCCAGTCTGGCCTGCTCGCCGCCGGAGAGACTGCCGAGCCTCCTGTCCGGTTCTGTACGGGCGAGGCCGAGACCGTGCATCGCCTTGTCGATGCGGGCGTCCGCCTCGTATCCGCCGCGCAGCTCGAACTCCGTGAGCAGCTCTCCGTAGGCGGCGAGCGAGGCTTCGTCGGCCGTGCCGAGGTCCGCCTCGGTCTCCCGCAATTCCCTCTCCATCGCGCGCAGTTCCGCCAGCGCGTCGTCGATCGTGTCCTGAACCGTGCTTTCCGGCGGCAGCCGTGGGGTCTGGGCCAGCAGGCCGATGCCGCGGTCGGCAGCTGTGAACACGCTGCCGGAGTCGGGCTGTTCGAGCCCCGCGAGCAGCCGGAGCAGGGTCGTCTTCCCCGCACCGTTCTCCCCCACGATGCCGATCCGCTCCCCCGGACGCACGGTGAGCGAGACATCGTCGAGCAACAGCCGGTCGCCACGGGACATGGTCACGCCGCGCAGAGTGATCTGTGTGGGCAAGGGCGTCTCCGAGTCAGGTCGAGCGAAAGCTACTTAACGCTCTCGTTGTCGCATTAAGGCGAGTGTGGCACACTGAAGTCCACTAACGCAACAGGAGTAGCAATTGACTGGACAGAGGGTCGCACCGGAGACCGACTTGCCGACGTCCCCGCTCGCTCCCGGCACCCGCCGTCCGGGCGGCAGGACCGCACGTACCCGTGCGGCGGTCCGTGACGCCGTCCTCACCGGCCTGGCGGAGCAGGGCTACCCCGGCCTCACCATCGACTACGTCGCGGAGCATTCCGGCGTCCACAAGACCACCCTCTACCGCCGCTGGGGCAACCTCGAAGGACTCCTCGCGGATGCCCTGGACCTGGCCGGGGAGGACAGCTGGACACCGCCCGACACCGGAAGCCTGCAAGGAGATCTGAGAGCTCTGGCGCACACGACGGCCGTGTCGTTCGAGGATCCCGCCGCAGCGGCCGCACCGACCGCGTTCATCGCTGCGGCCTTCCATTCCGAGCGCGCCGCGGAGGCACTGAGCGCCTTCTACGCAGTGCGGTTCGCCCGCTGCGAGGTCATGGTCGCGCGCGCCGTGTCCCGGCACGAGCTGGACCGGCGCACGGACGCCGGAGCGCTCATCAGGGCCGTGGTCTCGCCCCTGTTCTTCAGGCTGTTCATCACCCGCGAACCCATGGAGGAGATGCTGGCCGACCGCGCCGCCGACGCGGCACTGGCTGCCGCCCGCGCCGGAGTTTTCGACACCCCGGCGGAGTCCGCCTGATCGGCCGCCCTGAGCCACCCAGGCTCGGCATACCCGGCTCGGCGATCCCGGCCAAGGGCTCCCGGTTCAGGGGGCAGACCGCCGGCCATCGGCCCCGGCCCCGGCTCAACACTCAGCGCTCAGCGCTCGGGATCAGCCCTCAGGCCGTACCCGTCCGGCCGGGCCGGTCAGACCGTCCACGACGGCTCCAACTGCACGACGTCCCCGGCCAGTTCCGCCACGTCGTGGTCGATCTGCGTACGTTGCGACAACCGCTCGATGCTCCCCGCCCGGTACTTGCCACGCTCGGCGCTCGACTGCCACATCGACAACACCAGGAACTCATGGCCCGGCGATTCCCCGAACACCCCGCGCAGCATGCCGGGCGATCCGGCCATCGCCGGATTCCACACCCGCTCCTGCATCAACGCGAAGTGTTCCACCCGGTCCTCGCGCACCTTGCTGTGCGCCACCCGGACGACGTCCGCATCGGTGAAGCGTGGTTCGAAGCCCGTCTTCACATCGAAGCGGTAGTCGAACAGCTTGACCTGGATGCCGCTGTACGTACCGGACTGCGCGGCTGCCAGTCCGTCGTGGGAACGCGCCATGAACGAGTCGTAGAAGACCCGGTTCTCCCAGAAGGCGAAGATGTGGGCCACGTCCGGATGCTCGCGGCTCCACCCGCCGCCCTGCCCCTTGAACCCGGGCGCATCCGGCAGCTCCGCCCATTTCCGCTGCCCCCGTTCAAAACCTCGACGGTCCACCACGGTGCAACGAATCCACTTGACCAGCACCGCGCCATCGTACGGTGCCGGGCACGGCGCGGGTCACGTGCCGGCGGGGTCCGGTGAAGTGCGCCCGGAGCGAACGCCGTTGACGGCAGAATGATCCCATGGCCCCGCTGCACATCAACCCCCTGTTCGCCCGGCTCGAATCCGCGGAACGTGTCCTCGTCACGGGCGCCGGCGGCGGCTTCGACATCTACGCCGGACTCCCCATCGCGCTCTCCCTCTTCCACCAGGGCAAGCACGTACAGCTGGCCAATCTGTCGTTCAGCGCCCTCGAAGGGCTGCCGCTCGATTCCTGGCTCGCCCCGGACGTCGCCGTCATCACCCCGGAAACAGCCCTCCACCAGGCGTACTTCCCGGAGCGGACGCTCGCCCAGTGGCTCGGGCTGCACGGCTACCCGAACACGGTTCACGCCTTCTCCCGGGTCGGCGTACAGCCGCTGCGCGCGGCCTACCGGGCGTTGATCGAGAAGTACGACATCGACGCGGTCGTCCTGGTCGACGGCGGCACGGACATCCTGATGCGCGGGGACGAATCCGGCCTCGGCACCCCGGAGGAGGATCTGGCCAGTGTGGCCGCGCTCGCCGCGCTCGACGTTCCGGAACGCCTCGTCGTGTCCATCGGCTTCGGCATCGACGCGTACCACGGGGTGAGTCACGGTCTCGTACTGGAGAACATCGCCGCGCTCGAACGCGACGGTTCCTTCCTCGGCGCGTTCTCCGTGTCCCGTACGACGCGCGAGGGCGCGCTCTTCGTCGATGCCGTGGCGCACGCCCAGCACCACACGGCCGACCACCCCAGCATCGTGAACGGATCGATAGCCGCCGCCGTCCAAGGCGCCTTCGGTGACGCCCAGTTCACGTCGCGCACCCGTGGCAGCGAACTTTTCATCAATCCCTTGATGACCCTCTGCTTCGCGTTCGAGCTGGACGGAGTGGCCCGCAACTGCCGCTATCTCGACCGGATCGAGCACACCCATCTGATCCGTCAGGTCAGCAGCGCCATCGAGAACTTCCGGGACGAGGTCCGGCAGCGACCGCCGCGCCGCATCCCTCACTGAACCCGGCCCGAACGCCCAACGGCCGGACCGGTGAACCTGTGAACCGGCAGACAGGCGGACCGGTGGTCCGAGTCGACCGGCCCATCGATGGCCCGAATCCATCGGCGAAATCCAAGCCGGTTGGATCCACGCCCGGTTACGGACATGATCGGGTGATGTCAACGGCCCGACGGCCCAGCGGAAAGCCAGGGAGGCAAGTCCGATGAGCACGCCCAACAAAGACATCGAGAAGGTCGAAGTCAGACTCAAATGGGATCCCAGCCCTCATGGTGCTCCGCCCCATGACCTCGACATAATCGCGGCGACCTACCCGGCCGAAGCGCCGTACGGCAGCCCTGCGTACCTCGTGCACTTCGACAGCCGCTCGCCGGACGGCACCATCACGCTCGACCGCGACAGCAGGACCGGTCAGGGCTTCGGCTTCGACGAGGTGATGACGCTGGAACTGAACCGGCTCTCGACCGCCTACTCACGGGTCGTCGTCGGGGTCGCCATCCAGCAGCGCGACGGCTACAAGACCTTCGCCGGGATAGAGAGCACCGCGGTTCAGGTCCGGGAGGGCTATACGAACCTGTCGGAGGACGACTTCTCCGCGGTCGGCTGGGCCACCGCGGCGACCGTGGCCGAATTCGTCCGGGCCGCCTCCGGGGTCTGGGAGTTCCACGGCACGGTCCGGGGCTTCGACGGCGACCCCGATTCGTTCGCCGCGAAGATGGGAAGCCGTATGCCCGGCATGTGACACGTCACGACATCCGGTCCCGTCCGAATGCTGCGGGAGCACGGCCACTTCGGGCCTCGCGCGGTCATGTCACATGTCCGCGCGAGGCCCCGGTACGAACCGACGTGCGCCGCGAGACACCCGCATGAAACCGCACCACGAAGCCGCACCACGGAGCCGCGCCGCGGGACTCCTGCCACGAAGCCCCGTCGCACGGACCCGGTCAGGAGCCCACGTACGCCGCGAGGTGCTCGCCGGTGAGGGTGGAGCGGGCGGCCACGAGGTCGGCGGGGGTGCCCTCGAAGACGACCCGGCCGCCGTCGTGACCGGCACCGGGGCCCAGGTCGATGATCCAGTCGGCGTGCGCCATGACCGCCTGGTGGTGCTCGACGACGACGACCGACTTGCCGGAGTCGACGAGCCGGTCGAGCAGTCCGAGCAGTTGCTCGACGTCGGCGAGGTGAAGCCCGGTGGTCGGCTCGTCCAGGACGTACACACCGCCCTTGTCGGCCATGTGGGTCGCCAGCTTCAGCCGCTGACGCTCGCCGCCGGACAGTGTGGTGAGCGGCTGGCCGAGGCTGAGGTAGCCGAGGCCGACGTCGGCGAGCCGCTCCAGGATCCGGTGCGCGGCCGGTGTGCGCGCCTCGCCGGCGCCGAAGAACTCCTCGGCCTCGGCCACCGACATCGCCAGCACCTCGCTGATGTCGCGGCCCCCGAAGCGGTGGTCGAGCACCGAGGCCTGGAACCGCCTTCCCTCGCACTCCTCGCAGGTGGTGGCGACACCCGCCATCATCGCCAGATCGGTGTAGATGACACCCGCGCCGTTGCAGGTCGGGCAGGCCCCCTCGGAGTTGGGGCTGAACAGTGCCGGCTTCACTCCGTTGGCCTTCGCGAACGCCTTGCGGATCGGGTCGAGCAGTCCGGTGTACGTCGCCGGGTTGCTCCGCCGCGAACCGCGGATGGCGCCCTGGTCGACCGAGATCACCTCCGCGCCCGCGGGGATCGATCCGTGCACCAGCGAGCTCTTGCCGGAGCCCGCGACTCCGGTGACGACGGTCAGCACTCCGAGCGGGATGTCGACGTCGACGCCCTGAAGGTTGTGTGCGCTCGCCCCGCGGATCTCCAGCGCCCCGGCGGGCTTGCGCACCGTCTTCTTGACGGCCGCCCGGTCGTCGAGGTGGCGGCCGGTGACGGTGTCGCCGGCGCGCAGCCCCTCCACGGTGCCTTCGAAGCAGACGGTGCCGCCCGCCGTGCCCGCGCCGGGACCGAGGTCGACGACGTGGTCGGCGATCGCGATCGTCTGCGGCTTGTGCTCCACGACCAGCACCGTGTTGCCCTTGTCCCGCAGCCGCAGCAGCAGGTCGTTCATCCGCTGGATGTCATGGGGGTGCAGGCCGATGGTGGGCTCGTCGAAGACATAGGTGACATCGGTGAGCGAGGAGCCGAGGTGGCGGATCATCTTGACGCGCTGCGCCTCGCCGCCCGACAGCGTGCCCGACGGACGGTCGAGCGAGAGATAGCCGAGTCCGATCTCGACGAACGAGTCGAGGGTCCGCTGCAGCGCGGCGAGCAGCGGGGCCACGGAGGGGTCGTCCAGGCCGCGTACCCACTCGGCCAGGTCGCTGATCTGCATCGCGCAGGCGTCCGCGATGTTCAGCTTCGCGATCTTCGACGACCGGGCTTCCGCGCTGAGCCGGCTGCCGTCGCAGTCGGGGCAGGTGGTGAAGGTGACCGCTCGCTCCACGAACTCCCGGATGTGCGGCTGCAACGCCTCCTTGTCCTTGGAGAGGAACGACTTCTGGATCTTGGGGATCAGTCCCTCGTACGTGAGATTGACGCCCTCGACCTTCACCTTGGTCGGCTCCCGGTAGAGGAAGTCCTGCATCTCCTTCTTGGTGAACCTGCGGATCGGCTTGTCCGGGTCGAGAAGCCCGGACTCGGCGTAGACCCGCACGGTCCAGAAGCTGTCCGACTTCCAGCCGGGAATGGTGAAAGCGCCCTCGGAGAGCGACTTGGAGTCGTCGTAGAGCTGGGTGAGGTCGATGTCCGAGACCGTGCCCCGGCCCTCGCAACGCGTGCACATGCCGCCGGTGCGGGTGAAGGTCCGCTTCACGGTCCTGGTCCGGTCGGCACCCCGGTCTACCTTGAACGCGCCGCTCGCCTGGACCGAGGCGACATTGAAGGAGAACGCCTGGGGCGAGCCGATGTGCGGCTTGCCCAGCCGGCTGAAGAGGATGCGCAGCATCGCGTTGGCGTCGGTGGCGGTGCCGACCGTGGAGCGGGGGTCGGCGCCGAGGCGCTGCTGGTCGACGGTGATCACGGTGGTCAGGCCGTCGAGCACATCGACCTCGGGCCGCGCCAGGGTCGGCATGAAGCCCTGCACGAAGGCGCTGTACGTCTCGTTGATCAACCGCTGCGACTCCGCGGCGATGGTGCCGAACACCAGTGAGCTCTTGCCCGAACCGGAGACTCCGGTGAACACCGTCAGCCGGCGCTTCGGGATCTCGATGCTGACGTCCTTGAGGTTGTTCACGCGCGCGCCGTGCACGCGGATCAGGTCGTGGCTGTCGGCGGCGTGCGGCGCAGGCGACTGCGGGTCCGTCTTGGCCATGCTCATCTTCTCTCCATCTGTCGGGCGGAGCCGCCGTCGCGGTCCCCGTCTGCGTCGCCCGGCTCGTAGTCAGCGGTTTCGTCAGCGGTTTCGTCAGCGGTTTCGTCACCGGATGCCACCGGATCCCACCGGCCTCGTCACCGGCTTCGTGCGGCGTGGGAACGGGGCGCCGGTCCGGCCGACGCCCCGTCGTGCGGCGGCCCGCGTGGGTCCTGGCCGCGGTCGCCGAACGGTTCAGCGCGCCTCGTTGATGCGGATGAGGTTGCCCGCGGGATCGCGGAAGGCGCAGTCGCGGACCCCGTACGGCTGCTCGGTCGGCTCCTGGACGACCTCGGCACCGCCGGCCTGCAGCCGGTCGAAGGTGCCGTCGAGGTCGGAGGTGGCCAGGGTGACGGCCGCGTAGGTGCCCTTGGCCATCATCTCGGCGATGGTACGCCGCTCGTCCTCGGTGACACCGGGGTCGGCGGCGGGCGGCTGCAGGACGATCGACGTGCCGGGCCGGCCGGCGGGGCCGACCGTGATCCAGCGCATCCCGCCGAAGCCGACGTCGTTGCGGATCTCGAAGCCCAGGATGTCGCGGTAGAAGGCCAGCGAGGCGTCCGGGTCGTCGTGCGGAAGGAAGCTCGTGTGAATCGTGAGGTCCATGAACGTCACGCTAATCGTGGCCCGGAGGCCGTGCTTCTCGATTCCTGATCGGTCTGGTCACCTGCTTCGCGACACAGGACGGCAGGCCCGCGGTGGCCCGCTCGGCCTCGCGGCGGTAGGCGCTGGGCGGCATGCCGACCAGCTCGGTGAAGCGTGTGCTGAAGGTACCCAGTGAGGAGCAGCCGACCGTGAAACAGACCTCGGTGACGCTGAGATCACCGCGCCGCAACAGCGCCATCGCCCGCTCGATGCGCCGCGTCATCAGGTAGCCGTACGGAGACTCGCCGTACGCCTGCCGGAACGCGCGGCTCAGATGCCCCGCCGACATGTGCACGCCACGGGCGAGCGCCTCGACGTCCAGCGGCTGGTCGAACTCCCGGTCCATCCGGTCACGGACGCGACGCAACCGCGCAAGGTCGCGCAGGCGCTGCGCCTCATCGGGTCTGCTGGTCATCTGCAAGATCGTGCCACACCGCGGGAACCGCCGCACGCAGACCGGACGGCACGCTGCGCGGTCCGGCCCGGAGCACGCCGGAAGGGCGCCGACCGGAAGTCGACGCCCTCCCCGGGCTGTGGTTCAGCCACCCGGACACATCATGCGCAACGGCGCGACCGGCCTGATCACGCGGGCGGTCAGCTGCAACCGCTGGTCGAGCCGCAGCCCTCGCAGATGTAGCAGGAACCGGCGCGCTGCATCTTCGTGCCGCAGGAGAAGCAGAGCGGCGCGTCCGCGCTGATGCCCAGCTGCATCTCGACGAGCTCCGCCGAGGTGTGCGCGGTCTTCGGGGCGGGCTTCTCCGCCTCCTGCACCGCGGCCACCGCCTTCAGCGGCTCCGTCCGCACCGGGGCGGACTGGGCCAGGGTCTCGACGTCCAGTTCCTCGTCCTCCAGGGAGGGCTCGTACGAACCGGTGTCGAGGTGGCGCTGACGCTCCTCGGCCGAGTGGATGCCGAGCGCCGAGCGGGTCTCGAAGGGCAGGAAGTCCAGCGCGAGGCGGCGGAAGATGTAGTCGACGATCGACTGTGCCATCCGCACGTCCGGGTCGTCCGTCATGCCGGCCGGCTCGAAGCGCATGTTGGTGAACTTCGAGACGTACGTCTCCAGCGGGACGCCGTACTGCAGACCGACCGAGACAGCGATGGAGAAGGCGTCCATCATGCCCGCGAGGGTGGAGCCCTGCTTGGACATCTTCAGGAAGACCTCGCCGAGACCGTCGTCCGGGTAGGAGTTGGCGGTCATGTAGCCCTCGGCGCCGCCCACCGTGAAGGAGGTGGTGATGCCGGGACGGCCCTTGGGCAGACGCTTGCGGACCGGGCGGTACTCGACGACCTTCTCGACCGCGGTCCGGATGGTCTCCTCGGCCTTGGCGGTGACCGCCTCCTTCTCCTTCTCCTTGGTCTTCGCGGAGAGGGGCTGGCCGACCTTGCAGTTGTCGCGGTAGATCGCGAGCGCCTTGACGCCCATCTTCCACGCCTCGAAGTAGACCTCTTCGACGTCCTCGACGGTGGCCGTCTCCGGCAGGTTCACCGTCTTGGAGAGCGCGCCGGAGATCCACGGCTGGATCGCGGCCATCATGCGCACGTGGCCCATCGCGGAGATGGAACGCTCGCCCATCGCGCAGTCGAAGACCTCGTAGTGCTCGGTCTTCAGGCCGGGGGCGTCGATCACGTTGCCGTGCTCGGCGATGTGGGCGACGATCGCCTCGATCTGCTCCTCGTGGTAGCCCAGGCGGCGCAGGGCCTGCGGGACCGTGCCGTTGACGATCTGCATCGAGCCGCCGCCGACCAGCTTCTTGAACTTGACCAGGGCGAGGTCGGGTTCGAGGCCGGTGGTGTCGCAGGACATCGCGAGACCGATGGTGCCGGTGGGCGCGATGACCGAGGCCTGCGCGTTGCGGAAACCGTTCTTCGCGCCGAGCCGGATCACGTCCTGCCAGGCCTCCGTCGCGGCGGCCCAGATCGGGTTGTCCAGGTCGTCCATGTGGACGGCCGCGGCGTTGGCGTCGGCGTGCTGCTTCATGACGCGCTGGTGCGGCTCGGCGTTGCGGGCGTAGCCGTCGTACGCGCCGACGACCGCGGCGAGCTCGGCGGAGCGCTTGTACGAGGTGCCGGTCATCAGCGAGGTGATGGCACCGGCGAGGGCGCGGCCGCCGTCGCTGTCGTAGGCGTGGCCGGTCGCCATCAGCAGGGCGCCGAGGTTGGCGTAGCCGATGCCGAGCTGGCGGAAGGCGCGGGTGTTCTCGCCGATCTTCTGGGTCGGGAAGTCCGCGAAGCAGATGGAGATGTCCATCGCGGTGATGACCAGCTCGACGACCTTGGCGAAGCGCTCGGACTCGAAGGACTGGTTGCCCTTGCCGTCGTCCTTGAGGAACTTCATCAGGTTCAGCGAGGCGAGGTTGCACGAGGTGTTGTCCAGGTGCATGTACTCGCTGCACGGGTTCGAGCCGTTGATCCGGCCGGACTCCGGGCAGGTGTGCCAGGCGTTGATGGTGTCGTCGTACTGGATGCCCGGGTCGGCGCAGGCCCAGGCCGCCTCGGCCATCTTGCGGAAGAGGGACTTCGCCTCGACCTCTTCGATGACGTCGCCGGTCATCCGGGCGCGCAGCCCGAACTTGCCGCCGGCCTCGACGGCCTTCATGAACTCGTCGTTCACACGGACCGAGTTGTTGGCGTTCTGGTACTGGACGGACGTGATGTCGTCGCCACCCAGGTCCATGTCGAAGCCCGCGTCGCGCAGGGCGCGGATCTTCTCCTCCTCCTTCACCTTGGTCTCGATGAAGTTCTCGATGTCGGGGTGGTCGACGTCGAGGATGACCATCTTGGCCGCGCGGCGGGTGGCGCCACCGGACTTGATCGTTCCGGCGGAGGCGTCGGCGCCGCGCATGAAGGAGACCGGGCCGGAGGCGTTGCCGCCGGAGGAGAGCAGCTCCTTGGAGGAGCGGATACGGGAGAGGTTCAGGCCGGCGCCGGAGCCGCCCTTGAAGATCATTCCCTCTTCCTTGTACCAGTCGAGGATCGACTCCATGGAGTCGTCGACGGCCAGGATGAAGCAGGCGGAGACCTGCTGCGGCTGGGGCGTGCCGACGTTGAACCAGACCGGCGAGTTGAAGCTGAAGATCTGGTGCAGGAGGGCGTACGCCAGCTCGTGCTCGAAGATCTCGGCGTCCGCGGGAGAGGCGAAGTAGCCGTGGTCCTCACCGGCCTTGCGGTACGTCTTCACGATCCGGTCGATCAGCTGTCGCAGACCGGTCTCGCGCTGCGGGGTGCCGACGGCCCCGCGGAAGTACTTGCTGGTGACGATGTTGACCGCGTTCACCGACCAGAAGTCGGGGAACTCGACGCCACGCTGCTCGAAGTTGATCGAACCGTCGCGCCAGTTGGTCATGACGACGTCACGGCGCTCCCACGCCACCTCGTCGTACGGATGTACGCCGGGAGTGGTGTGGATGCGGTCGATGCGCAGACCCTTGCTCGACTTGGCTCCCTTGGCGCGGGAACCTCGTGCCGGGCCGCTCGCCGTCTCTGTCATGCCGCCTCCCATATGTGGGCAAAAACACCCTGAAGTGCCCAGAACTTCCCGGGGCACAGTCTGTCTCTGATGCCTCGGACGCCACGCAGAGCGCCCGGAGCAGGTCTATGAAGCCGCCCTGCCGCCGATCCACGGAACCGTGTCGGTCGGCCGGTGCCGATCAGTCGGCGGCGACGGCGGGAACGGGGACCTCAAGGATCTCTCCGCTCCCGCGTCCTTCCACGCGAGGCCGCCGCTCACGGAGTTCCGCGATGGCCGCCTCGAAGTCTTCGAGTGTGTCGAACGCCCGGTACACGGACGCGAAGCGCAGGTACGCGACGAGGTCGAGTTCCTGCAGGGGGCCGAGGATCGCCAGGCCCACGTCATGAGTGGTCAGCTCGGCACTGCCGGTGGCGCGCACCGCCTCCTCGACCCGCTGGCCGAGTTTGGCGAGGGCGTCCTCGGTGACCGGCCGGCCCTGACACGCCTTGCGCACGCCGGAGATGACCTTGGTGCGGCTGAAGGGTTCGGTCACCCCGCTGCGCTTCACCACCATCAGCGAGCAGGTCTCCACCGTCGTGAAACGGCGGGAGCAGTCGGGGCACTGGCGGCGGCGTCGGATCGACGTGCCGTCGTCGGTGGTGCGACTGTCGACGACCCGGCTGTCGGGGTGCCTGCAGAAGGGGCAGTGCATGGCTCCCAACCCTCCTTCACAGCACGACTGAATAGCCTCTTCAGGGCCCGCCGGGGCCCCTCGAAGCTGTCACAAGCATAGGCGATGGCCACACCCCCGGCGGACCGGGGACCACAACTTCTGGGCGGCCGGAGCAATCCAACCACTAGATCTTGGGTTTGGGTGCGCATTCGGCCCTACCGCGTGTCGCGCATCACGAGCGACCGGCAGGCAGCGTACGGCCGCGTACGAGGTTACGGGAACGGTCCGGCCGCCAGGATTACGGGGCCCCGATTGTCGGACTCGAACAACGGCCCGACGGCCACCCCGCATGGCGGCGGCGCACCGACGGCCGCTACCGTAAAAGCCCGAATTGCGGAGCCCCCTCGGCGCGGCCCAGACCCCTCGGTCATCGCACATACACCCGGCAGAGAACACACGGCAGACTTTTATTTGTTTTTCACTCGAACGTGTGTTTGGCGCAACCTTTCGAAAGCTACTACCGTTGTCCAGCTAGGGAGACCATTCGAGAGGGGCCGACGTGACCACCACCGCTGACAGTGCCACCATCACTGCCCAGGACCGCTCCCAGAGCCGATTCGAGCCGGTGCATGCCATGAATGACTCAGTCACGAACATGGAGGGGCCAGAGCCCGCGCGTCCAGCGCGCTCATTGCCCGGTCGACCTCCTGGAATCCGGGCGGACAGCTCGGGGCTCACGGACCGGCAGCGGCGAGTGATCGAGGTGATCCGGGATTCCGTGCAGCGGCGTGGATATCCGCCCTCGATGCGGGAGATCGGTCAGGCGGTGGGCCTGTCCAGCACGTCCTCCGTCGCCCATCAGCTGATGGCCCTGGAGCGCAAGGGGTTCCTGCGCCGCGACCCGCACCGCCCGCGGGCGTACGAGGTCCGGGGTTCGGACCAGCCCAGCTCGCAGCCCACCGACACGACCGGCAAGCCCGCCGCGTCGTACGTCCCGCTGGTCGGCCGGATCGCCGCCGGCGGCCCGATCCTCGCGGAGGAGTCGGTCGAGGACGTCTTCCCGCTCCCCCGGCAGCTCGTCGGTGACGGCGAGCTCTTTGTGCTCAAGGTCGTCGGTGACTCGATGATCGAGGCGGCGATCTGCGACGGCGACTGGGTCACCGTGCGCCGCCAGCCCGTCGCGGAGAACGGCGACATCGTGGCGGCCATGCTGGACGGCGAGGCCACGGTCAAGCGTTTCAAGCGGGAGGACGGCCATGTATGGCTCCTCCCGCACAACTCCGCATACCAGCCGATCCCGGGCGACGAGGCGACGATCCTCGGCAAGGTGGTGGCGGTGCTGCGGCGGGTGTGAAGCTCGCCGGTTCTGACCGGGCCCCGGGATCCACTGCGCCGATCCCGGGGCCCTGCCCATGTCCCCGTGCGCCCGGCATGTCACCGAGCGCCCGTGGCGGACTACTTCCCGTCGGCCTTGGCCGCCGCGTCGATCGCCGCGAGGGAGCGGCGCGCCTGATTCCGGTCGGTGGTGTACCAGAAGTCGGGCAGCGAGGCGCGCAGATAGCTGCCGTACCGGGCATTGGCCAGACGCGGGTCGAGCACGGCGACCACGCCCTTGTCACCGGTGGCCCGGACCAGCCGGCCGGCCCCCTGAGCCATCAGCAGCGCGGCATGCGTCGCCGCGACGGCCATGAACCCGTTGCCGCCCGCCTCTTCGACCGCCTTCTGGCGCGCGCTCATCAGCGGATCGTCGGGGCGCGGGAACGGGATCCGGTCCATGATCACCAGCTGGCAGCTGGGTCCGGGCACATCGACGCCCTGCCAGAGCGACAGCGTGCCGAAGAGACAGGTCTCGGGGTCGGCGGCGAAGTTCTTGATCAGCTCGCCGAGCGTCTCCTCGCCCTGGAGCAGGATCGGCTTGTCCAGCCTGCCCCGCAGCTCCTCCGCGGCGGCCTGGGCCGCCCGCATGGAGGAGAACAGCCCGAGGGTGCGCCCGCCCGCCGCCTCCACCAGCTCGGTGAGCTCGTCCAGCATGTCGGTGCGGGAACCCTCCCGCCCCGGCGTGGCCAGATGCCGCGCGACGTACAGGATGCCCTGCTTCGGGTAGTCGAAGGGCGAGCCGACGTCGAGCCCCTTCCACTGCGGAAGGTCGTCGCCCGCGGTGCCCTCGGGGGCCAGGCCGAGCGAGGCCCCCACCCCGTTGAAATCTCCGCCGAGCTTGAGCGTGGCCGAGGTCAGGACGACGGACCGCTCGGTGAAGAGCTTCTCGCGCAGCAGCCCCGAGACGGAGAGCGGCGCGACCCGCAGGGAGGCACCGAAGCGGTCGTGGCGCTCGTACCAGACGACGTCGTACTCCGAGCCCTGAGTGATGCGCTCGGCGACGCCGTGGATCGTCTCCACCGCTGCCAGGGCCTGCTTGCGCACCGCGTCCTCGTCCTGCACGGACTTGTCGCGCGTGGCGCCGATGGCCGAGATCACGGTGCGCGCTGCGTCGCGCAGCGCCAGCAGTGCGTAGCCGAGGTCCTCGGGGACCTCTTCCAGACGGCCGGGGAGCGCCAGCTCCATGACCCGCTCGAACCCCTCCGACGCGGTCTGCAGCGCGTCGGCGGCCTTCTCGTTCACCAGCTTCGCCGCTCGGCGCACCGCACGGTTGACCTGGCCGGGGGTGAGCTCGCCGGTGGCCACCCCGGTGACCCTGGAGACCAGCTCATGGGCCTCGTCGACGATCAGCACCTCGTGCTGCGGGAGCACCGGCGCGCCCTCGATGGCGTCGATGGCCAGGAGGGCGTGATTGGTGACGACGACATCGGCGAGCTTGGCCCGCTCCCGGGCGAGCTCGGCGAAGCACTCCGCGCCGTAGGCGCACTTACTGGCGCCCAGACATTCGCGGGAGGAGACGGAGACCTGTGCCCAGGCACGGTCGGAGACCCCGGGGGTGAGGTCGTCGCGATCACCGGACTCGGTGTCGTCCGACCAGTCGCGCAGCCGCAGCAGGTCCTGGCCGAGCTTGCTCGACGGGGCGGCGGCCTCGAACTGGTCGAAGAGCCCCTCCTCCTCGTCCTGCGGCACCCCTTCATGGAGCCGGTGCAGACAGAGGTAGTTGGACCGCCCCTTGAGCATGGCGAAATCCGGGCGCCGCCGCAGCAGGGGATGCAGTGCGTCGACCGTGCGCGGAAGGTCGCGCTCCACGAGCTGGCGCTGGAGCGCCAGCGTCGCCGTGGCCACCACGACCCGCTCCCCGTGCGCCAGCGCGGGCACCAGGTAGCCGAGGGACTTGCCCGTGCCGGTACCGGCCTGGACCAGCAGATGGGAATTGTCGTCGACGGCCTCTGCGACGGCCCCGGCCATGGCGGCCTGACCAGGTCGTTCCGTACCGCCGACGGCGGTCACGGCGGCGTGCAGGAGCTCGGGGAGGGATGGCTTCGTCATAGCCCGACCAGCGTACGGGGCGCCACTGACAACAGAGTCACTCCCGGACACCGGTGGCGGGGTGGAGCGGGTTGGGAACGGTCCCGTGGATGGCCGCGTGCGGACGCTGGGGGCGGTCCCGGTAGCCGTCGACGTGCAGGCGGTTGCGGTTCAGACAGAGGCGTTCGATGCGGGGTGTCAGCAGGTCGAACATCTCGAACCGCTCCTTGAGCTCGGGGAAGCGGGCGTGGTGGCGCAGGATCTCGGCCCGGACGAGTGACCAGAAATCGGCTTCCGGGACGCCCAGCTGTTCCTCGCAGAGCGGGGAGAGGAAGCGGAACACTCCGACGAAGAGTCCGGAGTGGATGAACTGGATGAGGAAGGAGGGCTCCTCGGTGAGCAGCGTCCGGCGTACGTCCTCGGGCATCGACTCGTGCTCGGGCAGCGGGCGGGCGCTGACGTTCACATCGTCGACGAAGTCCTTGATCGCCAGGCGCACCGGTACGTCGTGCTCGTCGAAGACCACGATGGCGTTCTCGCCGTGCGGGGAGAAGACCGTGCCGTAGCGGTAGAGGAAGTGCAGCAGCGGCGGCAGCAGCGCGGCGAACAGATGGGTCAGCCAGGCGGTGGGCGTCAGTCCGGAGCGGGCGACGAGCTCGGCCGTGAAGGCACGGCCCTGCGGGTCGGTGTGCAGCAGCGAGGCGAGCGTCCGGGCCCGTTCGCCGGGTGCGAGCCGGGGCTGGAGGGGTTCGCGCCAGATCGCGCCGAGGATCTCCTTGAACTGGTACGGGGCCTCGGGAAGGTGGTCGTAGAGCGGGTGCTCGACGGTCACCGAGGCCACCTCCCCGAGCAGGACGACCCCGCAGGTGTCGCGCAGGAACGCGTCCTGGTCGCGGAGCCCGTGGACCCAGGCGGTGACGGCGGGGGCCGCGAGGGTGCGCTCGGTGGGCAGTCCGCGCCAGACCAGTGTGTTGAGGATCGACAGCGGCAGCTTGACGGTGTGCCGGTCGGGGCGGGCCACGTTGCTGAAGGTGCGGATGGACTGCTGGGCGAGCCGGAGGTCCGCGTCGGGGTGGAGCGGAACGATGTCGCCGGCGGCGATGGCGGGGGCGAAGACCGGAACGATCCATTCGTCCCACTGCCAGGGATGCACGGGAAGGAAGAGGTAGCTGTCGGGATCGAGGCCGCGGGCACGGAGCACGCCGTCGAAGGAGTCGCGGACCTCGGGGTCGAGCTCCTGCGCGTACAGCCGCTCCGGGCCTGCCAGCGTGGCCACTCCGCGGTAGGCGGCGATCCTCGTGGAGACCGCGATCCACGGCAGCGTGAGGGGCGTGCGGGCCTCGGGGGTGTGGCGGGCGGCGTCGGCGGCGGAGAAACCGAGGCGGCCCTTGTTGGCGACGAGCCAGGGGTGGCCGGTCTGGTGGCCCTCCAGCTCGGCGTAGTCGAGGTCGGCCAGCCGGGCCGCGGGGAGCGCGGTGTGGTCGAGCCGGGCGTCGGCGGTGAGGGTGGTGGTGATCTCTCGGATCAGGTGTCCGAGGGTGGCGCCGTCGATGTCGAGGAGACGACGGGCGCGGACGAGGAACTGGAGCGGATCGCGGAAGGGCACGGCTCCGGCGTCCGGCTCGGAGTCCGGACCCGGATCGCCGTCCGGCGTCCCGGAATCCTTCCCGGGCACCTCCAGAATCGAGTCGGGGGCGATGTGCCAACTCCCGTACACGCCCCGCCGGGCCGTGAAGGCGAGGGATTTCCCGTCGTCGAGTCCGAGGGTGTAGGCATTGCCCGGACCGGCCTGGGCGACCGGCTCGACGACTTCCTCGTAGGCGAATTGACCGAGCATCTTCGCGAGCAGCCGGGCGGCGGCCCTGTCCCAGACCTCCGGGTTCAGTTCTGGTGTGCTGAGCGGCTCGGCGGGCTCCGCTGAATCATGGCTCGCGGGATATTTCGGCACGGGGACTCCTCGGGGTGGAACCGATGGGGTTCGAGCGGGGTGAATTGGGCAGCAGTTCGTTCACAGTTGGGCACGGTGGATTCGTTCGCGGACCATCAGGGCAGCTCGCTTGTCCGGGAGTTCGAGTTCCGCGGAGAAGCGGAATCCGGCACTCAGAAAGGCTGAGACGGACGGGGTATTACGCAGATCGGGCTCCGCGACCACGCGCGCGCACCGGGGGCGGTTGTCGAGTACGAGGTCGGCGACGGCGCGCAGCAGAGTGGTGCCGACGCCTTGTCCGCGGTTGTGCACGCCGCCGATGAGCAGGTGGATCCCGGTGTCCTGCGGGCGGGCCGGGTAGTGGCGTGCCAGCGGGTCGAGATCCGCGCGGTAGATCTCCCAGTAGCTCATGGGGATGCCCGCCAGCACGCCGAGGCAGGGGACGCTGCGTCCGTCGCCCTCCAGCTGGGGGCGCAGATGGGCGGCCGTGACGGCTTCGGGTCCGGCGAGCTCCCAGAAGGCCGCGACGGCGGGGTCGTTCATCCAGCGGGTCAGTACGGCGAGATCGCGTTCGAGCCGTACGGGGACGAGCTGGAAGACTCCGGCCGCAGTGGTGACCGGTCGCCAGTCGGCCGGGTGGTCGAGCAGATCGGAGACGGCCGCCCTGCTCATGACCGGCCCGGTGCCCGCCGCCGGGCCCGCGCCGCCCGGAGGGGACGACGCGGGTGACGCGGGCGCGCCGGGCAGCGGGCGCATCGCCTCGCCGGCCGGGGGGTCCTCCCCGAGCAGCGCGAGGATTTCTTCGGAGAGCTCCAGGTCCAGGGTGTCCTCGGCAGCTGTGTCGGCCTGCGGAGCAGGGCCGGTCCCGGCGTCGGTGTGCGCATCGGCGGGAGCCACGGTGTTGCTCTCCTCTCGGCGGTTCAGGCGGTAGTCATGTTCCTTCAGGCACAAAGGGGGTTGGCGATGGTGACGTAGACGGACTGGGTGTCGACGGGGCCGACCAGTTCGTCGAGGCCGTGCATCCGGGTCAGCAGATTGGCCTTGCACCGCAGGTGGGTCTTCTCCAGCAGGTGCGTGGGGAGCGGCGAACCCGCTGCGGCGGCCGAGCCCAGGAATCGGCGGAAGGCCGCGATGAGCACGCGCTCGTCGGCGAGGTGCTGGGCGCCGAACGCCCCGATCAGACCGAACACATTGTTGATGCCCAGGTAGTAGGCGAAGCGTTCGTCGGTGACCTCGTCGGAGACGAAGGTGTCGCTGACCGATCCGATGCCGGCGAGCCGCTGTTCCAGCGCCGCGCGGTGGGACTCACGGAAGTAGTAGCCCTGGTTGTCGCGGTACCGGCCGCCGACGGGCCAGCCGTCGGGGCCGAGCATCACCAGGGTGTTCTGCTGGTGCGCTTCGAGGGCCACGCCCGCGTGGGCGTCGAGCCAGAGCACGGGGCCCACGACGCGGTCCAGGTAGCGCAGGAACCACTCGGCGGCGACGGCACCCACGGTCCGCCCGGTGGCCGCGGCCAGGGAGAGCACGATCTCGGCGAGGCGTGAGTGCATGCCCGCCCGGCCCGGCCAGGGGCGGGGGGCGGTCAGCGCCGCGATGCAGACCGCGTCGTCGTGCGGCCCGAACGGATTGTGGCGGAGCATCACATCGAGACCCCGGACGGGTCGGCCGTCCGGGCCGTCGACGGCCAGCCAGGCGGGGTCGCGGACGATGTCGAAGCCCGGACGGGCGGCGTGCCACTGGGTGGCGAGCCCGCTGCGGAGCAGCCGGTGGACCTCCACTCCGCGGTGGAGTTCCTTGCGGAGGTTCTCCCGGCGGGAGTTGGTGATGCGAACGCCGAGGGAGAGCTTCAGCATGACATCGGCACCGGGCCGGTGCACGGTGCGAACGGATGAGGTGGGGTGCCAGCGTTCGCCGTGCGGTCCCAGGTCGTGGAGGAGTCCGGCGTCGAGCAGCGCGGCGACTTCGGGACGGTGTACGAGTTCGCGGGCCTGCCAGGGGTGGAGCGGAATCGGTGCGGTGTTGTCGGGAAGACGCAGCCCCGGGGCGTGCGCGGTGACCAGCTCCGTGGCCGGCACCGGACGGCCTCCGTCGGTCCAGGCGGAGTCGGTGGCCAGCACGGACCGGTCGACGGCCATCCAGTGCAGCGCGAAGGAGCCGTGCGACTCGGGCGAGTAGAGGCGCGATTCGGCGTCGGAGAGCCCCTCGCGGCTCTTGGGGGTGGGGTGTTGCGGATGACCGAGCAGCAGCGACTGCTCGGCGGTGAGGAAGAGGTCCGCTCCGGCCGGGGCGTGCGGGGCGCGGCGCCGCTCGGCGATGAATCCGGCGGTACGGCGCACCGAGTCGGCCACCCGGGCCACCATGTCGGCCCCCTCGTCCCGGCCGGCCTCGCGGCCCAGCAGGGCGGCGATGGTGACGGCGTCGGCGGGCGGTGCCCCCTCGGGTGCTCCCTCCAGGGCCGCCGGGCCGAAGCGGTGCCAGCCCGTGGCCGACCAGTAGAGGACGGGGACGAGCAGGGCCGTGCCGCTGGCGGGGAGGGGGATGCGGAGTGTGGGCCCGTCCGGTCCGGCCAGGGCGGTCTCCCGGACCCAGCAGCGCAGCAGATTCTCCGCGCCCGCCGTGTCGGCGGCCCGCAGCGGGTCCGGATGGTCGAGCGGGTCGTCCGGTGCCCCGCCGGTGGCCGTGGACTTCGTGATGCGGCACTCGTCGTGCGGTGCCGTCATCTGGCGCGGCACGGTGGACTGCTCCAGGACGAGCGGGCCGCCGACACGGCGGGCGCGGAGAATCTGCTGCGCTGCTGGGTCCGGGAGACCGCCCTGGCCGGACCGGACGGGCCC
>NZ_JBCEWQ010000034.1:0-62780 GCF_038448545.1 Streptomyces sp. CLV115 | reverse complement strand
AACCCGGAAGCTAAGCCTTTCAGCGCCGATGGTACTGCAGGGGGGACCCTGTGGGAGAGTAGGACGCCGCCGAACTCCTTTTACGGGAAAGCCCCGTGTCCTTGTGGACACGGGGCTTTTCTGCGTTCACCGTCCATCAAGCGACGACGACGGGCGCGGGCCGGGCCGGCCTCGTCCGGGAAGGTCCGGCATCGCCGTGCAAGAGGTGGTGCGGGGCCGGTGAGAGCCCGTCAGAGTCGGCTGCGGCCAGTGGTTTTGAGCATCCCTGAGTTCGGGGTATGCTTTATCTCGTTGCACAGCGCAGCACGCCCCAATAGCTCAGTCGGTAGAGCGTCTCCATGGTAAGGAGAAGGTCTGCGGTTCGATTCCGCATTGGGGCTCCGAAGAACAGTAGAGGCCCCCGCCAATGGCGGGGGCCTCTACTGTTCTGTGCGGAAGTCATTCGGCTGCTGTGAATGCCCCGTCGATGAGGACCGGCACTGTGTCGGAGGCGTCCAACTGCGTTGCGATGCGTACGTCTTCGGAGAAGCCGCCTGAGACGAGCTCCTGCCCGGATGCGCCGGCGGTCACCGTGGCGACGACATCCGGCGTTGTCTCGAAGCACGTGGCCGCAATGGCCGCCTCGGGCGACAGGGGACCGCCACGATGCTTCCTGAGCGCCGAGAGAACGGCTCCCGCGCCCAGCAGGTCCTCCAGGGCGGGCCGCAGGCTGCCGTCCGGCCAGCGCTCGCCCGAGGCGATCACGGCAACCGGCCGGGCGAGTGTTCCGTAACCACTGCGGGCGAGCCAACGGCCCACCGCGGTCGCGTTGCGCAGACAACCCGCGACGACCGTCGACCCACCGGCCGCGGCGGAGATCGACGAACCGTTGGGAGAGGGCAGGACCAGCCGTGGGGTGAAAGGCGCGCATCTCAGCGCCGCCGGCGACAGCGACCAGGGGGATGCGGGTGTGGCCATGCGCCGTCCCACGGCCAGCCGGGCGTCCGTGCGGTCCGCGAACGCCGATGCCGAGGCGTCACGCCAGGCGTACGGGAAGACCCGGGTGCCGGACTCCACGGCCACCGTCACCGAGGTGGTGAACGACAACACATCGATCACCACCAGACACGCGACCGCCGGCGCGAGCCGTTCGGCACCCGTGGGACCCCAGTCGAACCGTGCTCCACTGCCTGCCTGCAGATACCAGTCGTCGTCCATGGCGACGACAATGACAGGCGCCGAACCGCCGTCGGCCACAGGGATGTCGGCGTACTGGGGTCTTTCGTCTGGATCAGGCCGGGTTCGCGTGCCGCGCCTCGCCGCTAGTGCTCTGACCGGGAAGGTTCGCCGGGTCAGCTGTTCCGGCGGTTGGATGTGCGGTGACGTCCGTTGATCCGACCGTTGGGGGTGTGGTGGGAGAGCCTGTCCGTGTGCGCAGGTTGACCGACCACGAGGGGCAGAAGCTGCAGCAGACCGTGCGCCGGGGCAGCACCGGTTCGGTGCGCTACCGGCGCGCGATGATGCTGCTGGCCTCGGCCGGCGGGAACCGGGTGCCGGTGATCGCCCAGCTGGTGCAGGCCGACGAGGACACCGTCCGTGACGTGATCCACCGGTTCAACGAGATCGGGTTGGCCTGCCTGGACCCTCAGTGGGCGGGAGGCCGTCCCCGCCTACTCGATCCTGGCGACGAAGACTTCGTTGTGCTGACGGCCACCACCCGCCCGACCAAGCTCGGCCAGCCTTCACCCGCTGGTCAATCCGCAAACTCGGCGCCTACCTGCGTAAAGTCCACGGCCGCATCATCCGCATCGGACGCGAGGCGTTACGTTGCCTGCTCGCCCGCCGCGGCATCACCTTCCAACACACCAAGACCTGGAAGGAGTCCCCGGACCCCGACCGCGACACCAAGCTCGACCGCATCGAGCACGTCCTGGAGCGCTTCCCGGACCGTGTGTTCGCGTTCGACGAGTTCGGCCCGCTCGGCATCCGCCCCACTGGCGGCTCGTCCTGGGCCCCTGCCGGTCACCCCGAGCGGCACCCCGCGACCTACCACCGCACCCACGGCGTGAGGTACTTCCACGGCTGCTGCTCGATCGGCGACGACACCCTGTGGGGCGTCGACCGCCGCAAGAAGGGAGCCGCGAACACCCTGGCCGCACTCAGGTCGATCCGCGCGGCCCGCCCGGACGGCGCCCCGATCTACGTGATCCTGGACAGCCTCTCCGCGCACAAGGGCGAGACGATCCGGCGCTGGGCCGGGAAGAACCGCCTGGAGCTGTGCTTCACCCCGACCTACGCATCCTGGGCCAACCCGATCGAGGCCCACTTCGGGCCACTGCGGCAGTTCACCGTCGCCAACTCGAACCACTGCAACCACACCGTCCAGACCAGAGCCCTGCACGCCTACCTGCGCCGGCGCAACAAGAACGCACGACACCCCGACGTGCTCGACGCCCAACGACGTGAACGCGCCCGTATTCGCAGTGAGAAGGGCATCCGCTGGGGAGGACGGCCGGCGAAAGTCGCGTGACCCTCCGAGCGGCACCAACGACACTGACGCCATGACCGTTGATCGTGAGGCGCTTCAGGCCAGCTGGAACCGCACCCGTGGCCACCTCGACGCCGCCAGGGAACACCTGACGGGCCTGCCGGACATCGACCTCTCAGCGACGCTGGAGTTCCTGCAGCACAACGAGCTGGGACTTGCCTTCGACTGCCTGATCGATCTCGGAGACGACCTCGACCTGCCGCTCTCCTTCTGGCAGCACCTGGACCGGGCGGCTCGTGGGATGCACCTCTACAGCGAAGCGCTGCACAAGCCCCACCGCACGGCCGCCGACCTGTGCCGTCGTCACCTCGCCGCCGCAACCGAGCAGGAGTGACCCCGCCAACCCGGCGAACCTTCCCGGCCAGAGCACTAGGCGGCGGGCGGCTCCGGGACGCGCATCGCGAGGATGGCCATGTCGTCCGAGGCCGGCTCGGCGGCGAAGCGTTCCACGGCCCGCAGGATACGAGCCGCCACGGCGCCCGCCGTCAGGCCGGTGCAGGTCGCCAGGACGTCCGCCAAGCCGTCGTCGCCGAGCATGCGGGTGCCCTCCCGGCGTTCCGTGACACCGTCGGTGACACACAGCAGGACATCGCCCGGGGCAAGGGTGACCGTCTGCTCGTACAGCTCGAGGTCCTCGATGACGCCCAGCAGGGGCTGCGGCTCGGCCGCCGCCTCGACCGAGCCGTCCTGACGCAGGCGCAGCGGCAGCGGGTGCCCCGCGCAGACCACCTTGAGGAGTGCGCTGCCGTCCTCCTGGGGCCACAGCTCGCCGTACAGGAGGGTCAGGAAGCGGCTGCGGGAGCCCTCGTCGAGGATGGCGGCGTTGAGGCGCTCCAGGACGGCGGGGCCGCCGAAGCCCTCGCGGGCCAGCAGGCGCAGGGCGTGGCGGGCGAGACCCGTGACGGCCGCGGCCTCCGGACCCGTACCGCATACGTCGCCGATGGCGAAGCCGTAGGCGCCGTCGCGGATCGGGAAGACGTCGTAGAAGTCGCCGCCGACCTCGTTTCCCTCGCCCGCCGCGCGGTAGATGACCTCGATCTCGACGTTGGGGACCTCGGGCAGCCCCGGCGGCAGCAGACTGCGCTGCAGGGACTGGCTGATCGCCATGCGCTCCGAGTAGAGGCGCGCGTTGTCGAGGGCCAGGGCGGCGCGGCGGGAGAGGTCCTCGGCCAGTTCCAGGATCTCCTGGCGGAAGTGGTCGTCGGAGGGCTTTCCGAGCGTGAGCATGCCGATGACGCGGTTGCGGGCCACGAGCGGCAGGACCACCGTCTCCCCGCCCACGGCGGCCGCGGTGGCCAGCGTCGTACGGATTCCGGGGCCGAGCCTGCCAGGTTCGCCGAGCCGGCCGGTCTCACCGAGGCCGAGGGTGCGCATCGATGTGCGCAGGGCCGCCTGGTGGGCGGCCTCGGACGGGGCGGCCCAGACGCGTGCGCCGGGGGTCGGCACCGGGTCCGGTGGCGCGATCTTGGAGAGCAGGGCCTTGAGGCCGTCGATGCGTTCCTCGTCCTCGTGCAGCACATAGGAGAGGTACGGCTCGGACGACTGGTCGGCGATCGTGTACACGGCGCACCAGGTGGCCAGGGTGGGGACCGTCATCTGGGCCATCAGCGCCAGGGTCTGGTCCCGGTCGAGGGTGCCGGCGAGCAGGTCGGAGGCCTCGACGAGGAAGGACAGGGAGCCGCGGCGGAGCCGTTCCAGCTCGCCCAGCCGGGCCGATTCGACCGCGAGCGCGATCCGGTCCGCGGCGAACTGCAGACGCAGGGCCTCCTCGTTCGAGTAGCGGCCGGCTGCCTCGGCGGCGACACCCAGGGAGCCCGTGAGCCGCCCCTCGACCTTCAGCGGGACGGTGACGACGGAACGCATGCCCGTGCCGCCGAGCAGCGGGACGGCGCCCGGCACATTGTCCAGGTCCTCGTGGACGGCGGGCATCCGGGCGGATCCGTACCGTCCCGTCCCGGCCTCCACCGGGACACGGGCGAAACGCTGGCGGGCCGAGGGCAGACCGGTGGTGGCCCGTACCTCCAGTTCCGTTTCGTCGTCCGTCGCCAGCAGCAGGAAGGCGGCGTCGGCGTCGAGCATGTCGCGGGCCCGCTCGACCGTGCGCTGGAGCAGGCCGTCGAGGTCGTCGGGGGCGGGGGAGCCGATGAAGATCTCGAACGGGTCGGTCTTGCCGCTCTCGGCGTTCGTGTCGGACACCGGTGTCCGGGCCGGCGACTGGAGCACCGCGCGTTCGTAGTCGCGGACGAGCAGGCAGACGGTCGAGGGCTCGCCGTGGGTGTCGCGGATCCGCAGATGCGAGGCGTAGACGGGGATGATCCGGCCGTCGGCGCCGCGGATCCCGTAGCTGCCCTCCCAGCGCGAGAGCTGGAGCGCGTCGACGATGCCCGTGTTGGTGCCGGGGGTCTGGGGCCAGGCCGTGAAATCGGTGAGCTGCTTTCCGGTGACCTGTTCCGCGGTGTGGCCGAAGAGGAACGCGGCGTCCTCGTTCCAGGCGGCGATGGCGCCGGAGCTGTCGATCTGGACGACCGCCACCCGCACGCGCTCGTCGGCGACCGGGAGCAGTCCCACGGGGAGCAGCGGTCCGGCCGAGCGGATGCCCACCGGGCGTTCGGGAAGGTCGAGCTGGAACCAGACATGCTTGCGGGCGGGCGAGTACTCGACGCCCCACCGGGTGGCGAGTGCCGCGCAGAGCAGCAGTCCGCGGCCGTTCTCGCGGTCGGGGCTGCCGAAGTCCGGGCCGGTGCTCTGGAGCGGGATCTCGCGTTCCGGATAGTGGTCGGAGACCTCGATCCGGACGCCGTCCTCCGTGCGCAGACAGAGCACGTCGGCGGCGGTGCCCGCGTGGACCACGGCGTTGGTCACCAGCTCGCTGGTGAGGACGACCGCGTCGTCGACGACGTCCGTGTAGCCCCACCCCTGGAGGGTGTCCCGGACGAAGGCGCGGGCGGTCGCGACGGAGCGCCCGACCGGGTCGAAGGTGGCGGCCGCGCGCGCGGTGATCACAGAACTCCCCATGTGGTGTCTCGTCGCTTCCCCGAGTCCTGTGCCCGTTTCTCGCCGCTTCGATTCGCCTGCCAGGCTAGACGCTCGGTCTGTGTGCCGGGTACACGAGGGGCGACTTCGGACAGGAGCGGCCAGGAACCGACCTGTGACCGGACAAGTGTGGCCTTCCCGACGGAGGGATGCGGGACAACCACTGGAGGTTGCACCCCGGCTGCGTCCGGCCTGGTACGTTTCAACGATTTGACGTCCCCATGGTCACCCGTCGACGGTGGGCTGTGGCGGTGAGCCAAAGAAGAACTGGGCAAGCTCCCAGATAAGGCCCGAGCGATACGGTCAACCCCTGCGGGAGGGACACGGTGGAGTCTGGCGTGGCGGCGCGGGGCACAGGCACGCGCACAAAAGGCGGACAGTCCGTGAAGAAACAGCGCAATGGCACCATCGACGTCGACGCGGCGGCGCTCAACAGACTGCTGGCAGGTCTTGTGGCGATGCGCGACGGGAATTTCCGCAGGCGTCTGACCGTCTCGGGCGACGGTGTGATGGCGGAGATCGCGGCGGTCTTCAACGAGGTCGCCGACCGCAATCTGCATCTGACCGGCGAGCTGGCCAGGGTGCGGCGGATGGTCGGACGCGAGGGGAAGCTCACCGAACGGCTGGAGACGGGCGCCTGCGAGGGCTCCTGGGCCGCCGCGATCGACGCCTCCAACGAACTGGTCGACGATCTGGCCCGCCCGGTCTCGGAGGTCGGGCGGGTGCTGTCGGCGGTGGCCGACGGTGATCTCGAACAGCGGATGGAACTGCGGTCGCACACGTCGGACGAAACGGTACGGCCGCTGCGCGGCGAGTTCCTGAAGGTCGCCCGTACGGTCAACAGCCTCGTCGACCAGCTGTCGGCGTTCACCGAACAGGTGACGCGGGTCGCGGTCGAGGTCGGTACCGAGGGCAAGCTGGGCGGGCAGGCCCAGGTGCGCGGGATGTCCGGGTCGTGGAAGGACCTCACGGACTCCGTGAACACCATGGCGTACCGGCTGACCGCGCAGGTGCGCGACATCGCCCTGGTGACGACGGCGGTCGCCAAGGGGGATCTCTCGCGGAAGGTCACCGTCCATGTGGCCGGCGAGATGCTCCAGTTGAAGAACACCGTCAACACGATGGTCGACCAGCTCTCGTCGTTCTCCTCCGAGGTGACCCGGGTCGCCCGCGAGGTGGGTACGGAGGGCGAGCTCGGCGGTCAGGCGACCGTTCCGGGCGTGGCCGGTGTGTGGAAGGACCTGACCGACTCCGTCAACACGATGGCCGGGAACCTGACCTCCCAGGTGCGCGGGATCGCCGAGGTGACCACGGCGGTCGCCAACGGCGACCTGTCCCAGAAGGTCACGGTGAGCGCCCGCGGCGAGGTCGCGCAACTGGCCGAGACCATCAACCAGATGACCGACACGCTGCGGCTCTTCGCGGACGAAGTGACCCGGGTGGCCAGCGAGGTCGGTGGCGAGGGCCTGCTCGGCGGGCAGGCGAAGGTGCCGGGGGCAGCGGGGACCTGGAAGGACCTCACCGACTCGGTGAACACGGTCTTCCGGAACCTGACGACCCAGGTGCGGGACATCGCGCAGGTGACCACGGCGGTGGCCAACGGTGACATGACGCAGAAGGTCACCGTGGACGTGGCCGGCGAGATGCTGGAGCTGAAGAACACCGTCAACACGATGGTGGACCAGCTGCAGTCCTTCGGTTCGGAAGTGACCCGGGTGGCCCGGGAGGTCGGTCTTGAGGGCCGGCTGGGCGGCCAGGCCGAGGTGCCCGGTGCGGCGGGAACGTGGAAGGACCTCACCGACTCGGTGAACGCGGCGTTCCGCAACCTCACGGGGCAGGTGCGCGACATCGCGCAGGTGACGACCGCGGTGGCCAACGGTGATCTCTCGCAGAAGGTCACCGTGGACGTCGCGGGCGAGATGCTGGAGCTGAAGAACACCGTCAACACGATGGTGGCGCAGCTCTCGAACTTCGCCGACCAGGTGACGCGGATGGCGCGTGACGTGGGTACGGAGGGCCGGCTCGGCGGCCAGGCCCGGGTGGACGGCGTCTCCGGCACCTGGAAGGAGCTCACCGACTCCGTCAACTTCATGGCCGGGAACCTGACTTCGCAGGTACGCCAGATCGCCCAGGTGACCACGGCGGTGGCGCGCGGTGACCTGTCGCAGAAGATCGATGTGGATGCCCGGGGCGAGATCCTGGAGCTGAAGAACACGATCAACACGATGGTGGACCAGCTCTCCGCCTTCGCCGAGCAGGTGACCCGGGTGGCCCGTGAGGTCGGCACCGACGGGCGGCTCGGCGGGCAGGCGCAGGTGCCCGGCGTGGCCGGTGTGTGGCGTGATCTGACCGACTCGGTGAACGGAATGGCGGGCAACCTGACCGCTCAGGTCCGTAACATCGCGCAGGTCGCCACGGCGGTGGCGCGCGGCGATCTGTCGCAGAAGATCGATGTGGATGCCCGGGGCGAGATCCTGGAGCTGAAGAACACGATCAACACGATGGTGGACCAGCTGTCGAACTTCGCCGAGCAGGTGACCAGGGTCGCCCGTGAGGTGGGCACGGAGGGCATGCTCGGGGGCCAGGCAGAGGTGCAGGGGGTGTCCGGTACCTGGAAGGACCTCACCCAGTCCGTCAACGGCATGGCGAACAACCTGACCATGCAGGTCCGCAACATCGCCGAGGTCACCACCGCGGTCGCCAACGGTGATCTCTCCAAGAAGATCACCGTCGACGCCAAGGGCGAGATCCTCGAACTGGTCACGACCGTCAACACCATGGTCGACCAGCTGCTCAACTTCGCGGACGAGGTGACGCGGGTCGCCCGCGAGGTGGGTACCGAGGGCATCCTCGGCGGTCAGGCCCGGGTGCCGGGTGCGACCGGCATCTGGAAGGACCTCAGCGACAACGTCAACCTGATGGCCAACAACCTGACCAGTCAGGTGCGGAACATCTCCCGGGTCTCCTCGGCGGTCGCCAACGGCGACCTGAGGAAGAAGGTCACCGTCGAGGCGCGCGGCGAGGTCGCCGAGCTCGCGGACACCGTCAACACGATGGTGACGACGCTGTCCTCGTTCGCGGACGAGGTGACGCGAGTGGCCCGTGAGGTGGGCACGGAGGGCGAACTGGGCGGCCAGGCACGGGTGCCGGGCGTCTCGGGGACCTGGAAGGACCTCACCGAGTCGGTGAACTCGATGGCGTCCAACCTGACCGGCCAGGTGCGCCAGATCGCCGCGGTCACCACGGCGATCGCCAAGGGCGACCTCACCAAGAAGATCGACATCGACGCGCGTGGTGAGATCCAGCAGCTGAAGAACACCATCAACACGATGGTCGACCAGCTGTCCTCGTTCGCCGAGCAGGTGACCCGGGTGGCCCGCGAGGTGGGCACGGAGGGGCAGCTGGGCGGTCAGGCCCGGGTCCGGGACGTCGACGGCACCTGGCGCGACCTCACCGAGTCGGTGAACGAGATGGCCGGGAACCTCACCCGTCAGGTGCGGGCCATCGCGGCCGTCGCCACGGCGGTGACCCGCGGCGACCTCAATCTGAAGATCGATGTGGACGCGGCCGGCGAGATCCAGGCCCTTCAGGACAACATCAACACGATGATCGCCAACCTCCGCGACACCACGGCGACCAACAAGGAACAGGACTGGCTCAAGGGCAACCTCGCCCGGATCTCCGGGCTGATGCAGGGACGCCGCGATCTGGACGACGTGGCCTCGCTGATCATGAGCGAGCTGACCCCGGTTGTCTCCGCGCAGCACGGCGCGTTCTTCCTGGCCATGCCGATCGGCGACACCGGCACGGTCGGCCAGGACAGCGACAAGGACAACTCGTACGAGCTCTGCATGCGGGGCAGCTACGGATACTCGGCGGGTTCGATGCCGACCTCCTTCCGGCCGGGTGAGACGCTCATCGGGACCGCAGCGGAGGAGAAGCGGACCATTCAGGTGGACAACGTTCCGCCGGGCTATCTGAAGATCTCCTCCGGCCTCGGTGAGGCGCCTCCCGCACATGTGATCGTGCTGCCGGTGCTTTTCGAGGGGAAGGTGCTCGGTGTGATCGAGCTGGCGTCGTTCCAGCCGTTCACCCACATTCAGCGGGACTTCCTCAACCAGCTCGCCGAAATGATCGCGACGAGCGTCAACACCATCAGCGTCAACACGAAGACCGAGAAGCTCCTCGAACAGTCGCAGGAGCTGGCCGCGCAATTGCGGGACCGCTCACAGGAGTTGGAGAACCGGCAGAAGGCGCTCCAGGAATCCAACGCGGAACTGGAGGAGAAGGCCGAACTGCTGGCCCAGCAGAACCGCGACATCGAGGTCAAGAACACCGAGATCGAGGAGGCCCGGCAGGTCCTGGAGGAGCGTGCCGAGCAGCTCGCCGTCTCGATGCGCTACAAGTCGGAATTCCTGGCGAACATGTCGCACGAGTTGCGTACGCCGCTCAACTCGCTGCTCATTCTGGCCAAGCTGCTCGCGGACAACGCCGAGGGCAATCTCTCGCCGAAGCAGGTGGAATTCGCCGAGACGATCCACGGGGCCGGTTCCGACCTGCTCCAGCTGATCAACGACATTCTCGATCTGACGAAGGTCGAGGCGGGCAAGATGGATGTCAGCCCGACCCGGATCGCGCTGGTTCAGCTCGTGGACTACGTGGAGGCGACATTCCGTCCGCTCACCGCGGAGAAGGGGCTCGATTTCTCCGTGAGGGTCTCGCCGGAACTCCCCGCGACGCTCCACACGGACGAGCAGCGGCTCCTGCAGGTGCTGCGCAACCTCCTCTCCAACGCGGTGAAGTTCACCGACAGCGGGGCGGTCGAGCTGGTCATCCGGCACGCCAACGAGGACGTGCCGAACGCCATCCGCGAGCAGTTGCTGGAGGCCGGTTCGCTGCGAGACGCGGACGCCGACCTGATCGCGTTCTCGGTCACCGACACCGGTATCGGGATCGCCTCCAGCAAGATGCTGGTGATCTTCGAGGCGTTCAAGCAGGCGGACGGTACGACCAGCCGCAAGTACGGCGGCACGGGGCTCGGACTGTCCATCAGCCGGGAGATCGCCCGGCTGCTGGGCGGTGAGATCCACGCGGCCAGTGAGCCGGGCCGCGGCTCGACCTTCACGCTGTATCTGCCGCTGCACCCGAGCGAGTTGCCGCCGCAGGGGTACCCGCAGATCGGCCCCGGTCCCATCGAGGGGCACGGCGTCGCGGCCGGGGAGGGCATGCTGCCGGAGGCCGGCCAGGGCGCCGACCAGGCGGCCGCGGCACCGGACGCGGGCGGTGCCGCCGGGCTGATGCGGCGTCGCCGCAAGAGCCTGGGGAGCGCGGAGCGGCGGCCCGCGCTGCCGCCCCGGAGCGCTGCCCCGACGGCTTCGCCGGAGCCGTGGACGCTCGCCGGGCAGGAGGAGCCCGAGGTCCGCAGGACGTTCCGGTTCCGCGGCGAGAAGGTGCTCATCGTCGACGACGACATCCGCAACGTCTTCGCCCTCACCAGCGTCCTGGAGCAGCACGGTCTTTCAGTGCTGTACGCGGAGAACGGACGCGTGGGCATCGAAGTCCTGGAACAGCACGACGATGTGACGGTCGTACTGATGGACATCATGATGCCGGAGATGGACGGCTATGCCACGACGGCGGCGATCCGAAGGATGCCGCAGTTCGCCGGGCTGCCGATCGTCGCGTTGACCGCGAAGGCGATGAAGGGCGACCGGGAGAAGGCGATCGAATCCGGCGCTTCCGACTATGTCACCAAGCCTGTCGACCCTGATCATCTTCTTTCCGTAATGGAGCAGTGGATGCGCGGAGAGTGATCATTGATCGAGAGAATTCGGACGAGTTGCTGATCGACTGTGCTCGCAGGGGTGTGAGAAGGCTCTGTACGGGGAACCTTCTCGTCCCCCACCGCGTTTCGGCTGTGTGCACAGTGACATCGCGGTGACAGGGTGTGGCGACGGGCGGGGTGCGGCTACCATGACCGGCACAAGGACGGACGGCGTAAGGGAGTCGTCCCCTGGGGCGGCGCCCGGTGCAATTCCGGGGCGAGGAGGACGGGCCATGGTGCAGAAGGCCAAGATCCTCCTGGTCGATGACCGGCCGGAGAATCTGCTGGCGCTGGAGGCCATCCTCTCTGCGCTCGATCAGACACTGGTCCGGGCATCGTCAGGGGAGGAAGCGCTCAAAGCGCTGCTCACGGACGACTTCGCGGTCATTCTGCTGGACGTCCAGATGCCGGGCATGGACGGTTTCGAAACCGCCGCGCACATCAAGCGACGGGAACGGACCCGGGACATCCCGATCATCTTTCTCACCGCGATCAACCACGGCCCGCATCACACCTTCCGGGGTTACGCGGCAGGCGCGGTGGACTACATCTCGAAGCCGTTCGACCCATGGGTGCTCCGCGCCAAGGTCTCGGTCTTCGTCGAGCTGTACATGAAGAACTGCAAGCTGCGCGAGCAAGCGGCGCTGCTGCGGCTCCAGATCGAGGGCGATCCGGGCGGCCCGGGCCATGAGGGCGAGCCCGCCGGGCTGCTCGCCGAGCTCTCCGCTCGGCTGGCGGCCGTCGAGGAGCAGGCGGAGGCGCTCTCCAAGCAGCTCGACGACGAGTCGGCGGACGCGGCGGCGGTGGCGACCGCCGCCCATCTGGAGCGGAAGCTCACCGGGTTGCGCCGGGCGCTCGACGCCCTGGAGCCCGGCACCGGAAGCAGCAGCATCGGCCTTCCCTCGTAACGCCGCACGCGCACGCCGTATCCACCGCGCCCGGATGCCAGGGAAGACCGGGGCCGCGGGCCCGGTCCGGGGTGCCACTTCGGGCCGGGGAACGGGCGGTTGCGCGGGGCCCGGATCCAACTGACCCTTCCGGTCGGCCGGTCCACGGCCGGAAACGGGGCACTCGCGGTGAGGTCGCGTCAGTTTGCGGCCCCTGTGGGGCGACACGGTCGGGTGAAGCAGCAGTCGCACGTGTTCACAGCCGCCGACAACGGTAACCTCGGCACCATGGCCTCACGTACGTCCGGCAAGGGTTCCCAGGGCACGGCGGGCACCGCGAAGCGCGTCGGCCGTACCGCGGGACCGGCCAAGAAAGCCGCGCCCGCGAAGAAGACCGCCGCGAAGAAGACCGCGCCCGCCAAGAAGGCGCCCGCGAAGAAGACCGCGGCGAAGAAGGCGCCCCCGCCCAAGCCCGCCCCGTCGCCCACCGGCGGTGTGTACCGCCTGGCGCGCGCCGTCTGGCTCGGTACCGCCCACGCCGTCGGAGCGACGTTCCGCGGCATAGGGCGGGGAGCCAAGGGGCTCGACCCCGCACACCGCAAGGACGGCGTCGCACTGCTGCTGCTCGGCCTCGCGCTGGTCGTCGCCGCGGGCACCTGGTCGAATCTGCGCGGGCCCGTGGGCGACCTCGTGGAGATGCTCGTCACCGGGGCCTTCGGCCGGCTCGATCTGCTCGTACCGATACTGCTCGGCGCCATCGCCGTACGGCTGATCCGCTACCCGGAGAAGCCCGAGGCCAACGGACGCATCGTCATCGGGCTGTCCGCCCTCGTCATCGGGGTGCTCGGGCAGGTCCACATCGCCTGCGGATCGCCCGGCCGCGAGGACGGCACCACGGCGATGCAGAACGCGGGCGGGCTCATCGGCTGGGCCGCCTCCAAACCGCTGATCTACACCATGGGCGAGGTCCTCGCCGTACCGCTGCTGTTGCTGCTCACCGTCTTCGGGCTGCTGGTCGTCACCGCCACCCCGGTGAACGCCATTCCGCAACGGCTCCGGCTGCTCGGCACCAAGCTGGGCCTCCTCCACCCGGAGTACGACCCCGAGGCGGACGAGGAGAACGACGACGAGCGCTACGAGGAGCAGTGGCGCGAGCAGCTTCCCGCGCGCTCCCGCCGTTCCCCGGCCCGCCGCTCCGACGCGCCCGCCGAGTACGACCCGGAGCAGGCCGAGTCCGAGGCCCTCTCCAGGCGCCGCCGGCCGCGCAGGCCCTCCGCGCAGCCCGCGATGAACCGCACCATGGACGCGGTGGACGTGGCGGCCGCCGCGGCCGCGGCACTCGACGGGGCGGTGCTCAACGGCATGCCGCCCTCGCCGATCGTCGCCGACCTCACCCAGGGCGTCTCCGTCGAGCGCGAACGCCAGGGCACACCGGTGCCGGGCGCCAGGGAGGGCGAACCCGGCACCGGGGGAGAGAAGCCGGAGAAGGGGGCGGCGTCCACGGGCGGCGTGCCCGATCTGACGAAGCCGGTGCCCGACTCGCAGTCCCAGCCGCTGCCGGCCCGCGCCGAGCAGCTCCAGCTCTCCGGCGACATCACCTACTCGCTGCCCTCGCTCGATCTGCTGGAGCGCGGCGGTCCCGGCAAGACCCGCAGCGCCGCCAACGACGCGATCGTCGCGGCCCTGACCAATGTCTTCACCGAATTCAAGGTCGACGCCGCCGTCACCGGCTTCACCCGGGGACCGACGGTCACGCGGTACGAGGTGGAGCTCGGCCCGGCGGTCAAGGTCGAGCGGATCACCGCGCTCGCCAAGAACATCGCCTACGCCGTCGCCAGCCCCGACGTCCGGATCATCTCCCCGATCCCGGGCAAGTCCGCGGTCGGCATCGAGATCCCCAACACCGACCGGGAGATGGTCAACCTCGGCGACGTACTGCGCCTCGCGGACGCGGCCGAGGACGACCACCCGATGCTGGTCGCGCTCGGCAAGGACGTCGAGGGCGGCTATGTCATGGCCAACCTGGCGAAGATGCCGCACGTGCTGGTGGCCGGAGCGACCGGTTCCGGCAAGTCGTCGTGCATCAACTGCCTGATCACCTCGGTCATGGTGCGGGCGACCCCGGACGACGTCCGCATGGTGCTCGTCGACCCCAAGCGCGTCGAGCTGACCGCCTACGAGGGCATCCCGCACCTGATCACTCCGATCATCACCAACCCGAAGCGTGCCGCCGAGGCACTCCAGTGGGTCGTGCGGGAGATGGACCTGCGGTACGACGACCTCGCCGCGTTCGGGTACCGGCACATCGACGACTTCAACCAGGCCGTCCGCAACGGCAAGGTCAAGCCGCCGGAGGGCAGCGAACGCGAGCTCTCGCCCTACCCGTATCTGCTGGTGATCGTCGACGAGCTCGCCGACCTGATGATGGTGGCTCCGCGCGACGTGGAGGACGCCATCGTCCGCATCACCCAGCTGGCCCGCGCCGCCGGCATCCACCTGGTGCTCGCGACCCAGCGGCCCTCGGTCGATGTCGTGACCGGACTGATCAAGGCGAACGTGCCCTCCCGGCTGGCCTTCGCGACCTCGTCCCTGGCCGACAGCCGGGTCATCCTCGACCAGCCCGGCGCCGAGAAGCTCATCGGAAAGGGTGACGGTCTGTTCCTGCCGATGGGTGCGAACAAGCCCACCCGAATGCAGGGCGCCTTCGTCACCGAGGACGAGGTCGCCGCCGTCGTCCAGCACTGCAAGGACCAGATGGCGCCGGTCTTCCGCGAGGACGTGGTGGTCGGCACCGCGAAGAAGAAGGAGATCGACGAGGACATCGGCGACGACCTGGATCTGCTCTGCCAGGCCGCCGAACTGGTCGTCTCCACCCAGTTCGGGTCCACCTCGATGCTTCAGCGCAAGCTGCGGGTCGGCTTCGCGAAGGCCGGCCGGCTGATGGACCTGATGGAGTCGCGCAACATCGTCGGCCCCAGCGAGGGATCGAAGGCGCGCGACGTCATGGTGAAGCCCGACGAGCTGGACGGGGTGTTGGCTCTGATTCGCGGGGAAACCGGTTCGTAAGGGTGTTACGGGCAACCGTTTCGTCGGGTCGTACGTCAACTTGGTGGAAGGGGCGGCAGAATGTCCCTCCCGGGGCGGTCCGGAGAATCGGACAGCGTTCGAGTCCGATGGAGGACAAAGTCCTTCCTCCCGGTTGCCCCACCCTTTCGTACCACCCCTAGACTGAACACCCAGCAGGTGGCTCACGCTCGAAAGGCGCCCCCGTGTCCATCGGCAACTCCCCCGAAGACGACCGGCCTTCGATCGGTCGAGTGCTCCAGCAGGCTCGTATCGCCGCAGGTCTCACGGTCGAAGAGATCAGCTCGTCCACCCGGGTGCGCATCCCCATCGTGCACGCGATCGAAGAGGACGACTTCTCCCGCTGCGGCGGCGACGTGTACGCACGCGGCCATATCCGTACGCTCGCGCGTGCCGTCGAGCTCGATCCGGAACCGCTGGTTTCGCAGTACGACGCGGAACATGGCGGCCGTCCCGCACCCACGCCCGCGGCGCCGCTGTTCGAGGCCGAGAGAATCCGTTCCGAACCCCGCCGGCCCAACTGGACGGCGGCCATGGTCGCGGCGATCGTCGCCGTCGTCGGTTTCGTCGGCTTCACGTTCCTCAAGGGCGGCGACGACAGCCCCGCGGCCACCCAGGTCGCGGAGGGTCCCGCGCCGCACAAGAAGAGCCCCGCACCGAAGTCCGACAAGCCCGTCGACCCCAAGCCGGCGCCCTCCGACAGCGCCATCGCCGCGGCCCCCAGGGACAAGGTGACGGTCCGGCTCGACGCCAGCCAGGGCAAGAGCTGGATCTCCGCCAAGGACCACAACGGGCGGCTGCTCTTCGACGGTCTGCTGCTGCAGGGCCAGACCAAGACCTTCCAGGACCAGGAGCGGATCGACCTCGTTCTCGGCGACGCGGGCTCGATCGAGCTCTTCGTCAACGGCAAGAAGGTCGAGGACAAGTTCCGGCCCGGACAGGTCGAGCGGCTCTCGTACACCAAGGGCGACCCGGCGGTCGGCTGACCCCGTACGCACCGCTTCCTCGGACGGTTCCGACACACGGCGAGCGCCCGGCAAACCCGCCGGGCGCTCGCCGCATTGTTACTCGGTGTAACGGTGGAACCCTGCGCGGCGGGGCGAGTGCCGGGACAAAGTAGTCTTGAGCCCATGCCCGAACGCCGTACCGTCGCCCTTGTCACTCTTGGCTGCGCCCGTAACGAGGTGGACTCGGAGGAGCTTGCAGGCCGCTTGGCAGCGGACGGCTGGGAGCTCGTCCAGGATGCCTCCGACGCGGATGTCGCCGTCGTCAACACCTGTGGATTCGTCGAGGCCGCCAAGAAGGACTCCGTCGACGCCCTGCTCGAAGCCAATGATCTGAAGGACCACGGCCGGACCCAGGCCGTGGTCGCCGTCGGCTGCATGGCCGAGCGCTACGGCAAGGACCTCGCCGAGGCCCTGCCCGAAGCGGACGGTGTCCTCGGCTTCGACGACTACGCCGACATCTCCGACCGCCTCCAGACCATCCTCAACGGCGGCATCCACGCCTCGCACACCCCGCGCGACCGGCGCAAGCTGCTGCCGATCAGCCCCGCCGAACGGCAGGACGCAGCCGTGGCGCTTCCCGGCCACGCGCAGGAGGCCGCACCTGCCCCCGCCCCCGAGGACCTCCCCGACGGCGTCGCGCCGGTCTCCGGGCCGCGGGCGCCCCTGCGCCGCCGGCTGGGCACCAGCCCCGTCGCCTCGGTGAAGCTCGCCTCCGGCTGCGACCGCCGCTGCTCCTTCTGCGCCATTCCGTCCTTCCGCGGCTCGTTCATCTCGCGGCGTCCCTCGGACGTGCTGCAGGAGACCCGCTGGCTGGCCGAGCAGGGCGTCAAGGAGGTCATGCTGGTCTCCGAGAACAACACCTCGTACGGCAAGGACCTCGGCGACATCCGGCTGCTGGAGACGCTGCTGCCGGAGCTCGCCGACGTCGAGGGGATCGAGCGGATCCGGGTCAGCTACCTCCAGCCGGCCGAGATGCGGCCCGGCCTCATCGACGTGCTGACCTCCACGCCGAAGGTCGCGCCCTACTTCGACCTGTCCTTCCAGCACTCCGCCCCCGGTGTGCTGCGGGCGATGCGCCGCTTCGGTGACACCGACCGGTTCCTGGAACTGCTGGACACCATCCGGAGCAAGGCTCCGCAGGCCGGTGCCCGCTCCAACTTCATCGTGGGCTTCCCCGGCGAGACGGAGGCCGACCTGGCGGAGCTGGAACGCTTCCTCACCGGTGCCCGGCTCGATGCCATCGGCGTCTTCGGCTACTCCGACGAGGAAGGCACCGAGGCCGTCGGCTACGAGAACAAGCTGGACGCCGACGTCATCGCCGAGCGGCTCGCACACATCTCGCAGCTGGCCGAGGAGCTCGCCTCGCAGCGTGCCGAGGAGCGCCTGGGCGAGTCGCTCCAGGTGCTGGTCGAGTCCGTGGACGACGAGGACGGGGCGGTGGGCCGCGCGGCACACCAGGCACCCGAGACGGACGGCCAGGTGCTCTTCACCACACGCGACGGCCTCGTACCCGGCCTTATGGTCGAGGCAAAGGTCGTGGGCACCGAAGGAGTGGATCTGGTGGCCGAGTGTTCCGAACTCGTGGAGGCAGCCAGATGACGGGAGTCCCGGCATCCGCGGCAGGCGGCTCCGGCGCGAAGCCGGTCCGCGGCGGCAAGCTGGGCACTGCGGCCGTCAATCAGGCCAGCCTGTGGAACATCGCCAACCTGCTCACCATGCTGCGGCTGGTGCTGGTGCCCGGCTTCGTGCTGCTGCTGCTGCACAACGGCGGGTACGACCCGGCCTGGCGGTCGTTCGCCTGGGCGGCCTTCGCCGTAGCCATGATCACCGACCTGTTCGACGGGCATCTGGCGCGCACGTACAACCTGGTCACGGACTTCGGGAAGATCGCCGACCCGATCGCGGACAAGGCGATCATGGGCGCGGCACTGATCTGTCTCTCGTATCTCGGTGATCTGCCCTGGTGGGTCACGGGCGTGATTCTCTTCCGCGAGATCGGCATCACGCTGATGCGCTTCTGGGTGATACGGCATGCGGTGATTCCGGCCAGTCGCGGCGGGAAGATGAAGACCCTGGCGCAGGGGACGGCCGTCGGGATGTACGTCCTGGCGCTCACCGGACCACTGGCCACCCTGCGCTTCTGGGTGATGGCGGTGGCCGTCGTGCTGACGGTCGTCACCGGGCTCGACTATGTGCGCCAGGCCGTCTTGCTGCGCCGCAAGGGGCTCGCGGCCGAGCGGGCCGCCGCAGCGGCCGGATCGGTCCAGGGGGCCGCGGGAAGCCGCGATTCGGCGGAGGCCGAGCGGTGACTGCCGCGGCCCGGGTGCTGGAGCTGCTCGTGGAGCGTGGTGAGACCCTTGCCGTCGCGGAGTCGCTGACCGGCGGTCTGGTCGCGGCGGAGCTGACCTCGGTACCGGGTGCCTCGCACTCCTTCCGGGGCTCCGTGACGGCGTACGCGACGCCACTGAAGCGGGATGTCCTGGGGGTGGACGGCGTGCTGCTGGCGGAGCGCGGGGCGGTCGACCCCGAGGTGGCGCGGCAGATGGCGGTCGGTGTGCGCCGCGTTCTCGGGGCGGACTGGGGCGTGGCCACCACCGGGGTCGCGGGCCCCGAACCGCAGGACGGCAAGGCCGTGGGGACGGTGTATGTCGCGGTGTCCGGGCCGGACGGCGTGGAGAATATGGCTGAGCTGAGGTTGAACGGCGGACGGGCGGACATCCGTAAAGAGAGCGTACGGAGCGTGCTCGAACTGCTCTCCGCCGAACTCGGCAAGAATGCAAGCGCACAGGATACGGAACAGAACGGGGGGAATTGATGTTTGCAGCCCTGAGTGAACACGACATCGCTCCCCGCACGGCCGCGGCGCAAGGCGGTACGGTGGGGCGTGAAGGATGCGGCTACGCGGTCCGAGGAGGGAGCCACCGATGATTCTGCTCCGTCGCCTGCTTGGTGACGTGCTGCGTCGGCAGCGCCAGCGCCAAGGCCGTACTCTGCGCGAAGTCTCCTCGTCCGCCCGAGTCTCGCTCGGCTATCTCTCCGAGGTGGAGCGGGGGCAGAAGGAGGCATCCTCCGAACTGCTCTCCGCCATTTGCGACGCGCTTGACGTACGGATGTCCGAGCTCATGCGTGAAGTGAGCGATGAGCTGTCGCTGGCCGAACTGGCCGAGTCGGCAGCAGCCAGCGATCCGGTGCCTGTGCCGGTGCGCCCCATGCTCAATTCCGTCTCCGTGACGTCGGTGGCGGGTGTGCCGACGGGACGGGTGACCATCAAGGCGCCCACGGAAGCGGTGGATGTCGTCGCCGCCTGACCCGTGTGGTCCGGTGTGAAGTGGTGTGTGTGGCGGAGCCCCGGTCGTCCCCTTGAGGGGGCGGCCGGGGCTTCTGCGTGCTCGGGGGACACGGGGGGCGAGGGGCCGGGGAAGGTGGGGTAGGACAACTCTCAAATGACCGATTTGGTTCATTTGTGCCATCGTGGGTGGTGTCGAACGGGCAGAGAAGTTTCCCCATCCGAAGGAGTCGTAATGGTTGACGAAGGCGCCAAGGACAAGCTCAAGGGCAAGGCGAAGGAAGCCATGGGCAAGATGACCGGCGACCGTCGCAAGCAGGCCGAGGGCAAGATGGACCAGGCCAAGGGCCAGGCCAAGGACGCCATGGGTGACGCCGAGAAGCGCGCGGAGGGCATGAAGGACTCCTTGCGCCGCGACGAGCACTGACCGCGTCCACTGGACCCCCACTCGTCGAGAACGGTGGGGGTCCGGTGGTGCCGGTCCGGTTCTCGTTCCGTTCTGGATGCGGTCCGGGCGCCGCCGGGCGAGACTGCGAGGAGCGGAACGCCGGCCGGCGGGATCGCGGAGCGATGTGACTGCCGCGCGGTGTTCTCGCGGTTGCGATGTGATCGCCGCGCGGTGGCGGTACGGCGCCGGGTCGTTGCGGCGCGGTGTGAACGAAGCGCTGTCGTGTCGCTGCGCGGTATGGGCCGCGGTGCGGTGGGGCGCGTGTTCCGGTTCCGTGCCGGAGGGCGTCCGGCCGTGGCGGCCTCCGATCCGGCGCGGCACGCCCCGGAGTTCCGGACAAGAGCGTGCAACGGTCTGCGGCTGCGCGAAGCGCGCCGGTGGTGCGCCGATGCGCTCTCCCGCCGGGTGAGCGCGCCGCACTAGATTCGGCCGGAGGAGGCAGCCATGGTACGGCGATGGGTACCGGCGCTCGTTCTCGGCGGAGTGTGGTGGTGGGCCGTACTGCGGCTCGCGCTGGAACCGGCCCATGCGGGGCTCGTCGAGAGTGCGGTGGCGGCCGGTGGATGGGGCCTGAGTCTGCTGCCCGTACATGTGGCCGCGACCGCCGGTGCGGGCCGGAAGAAGGCGAGCGCGGACGGCTCGGCGACGGACGCTGCTTGGTGGTCGATCCTCGGTGCTTGGTGGGCGGGGCGTTGGTTCGCTGCCGGGGAGCCGGGTGCGGAGCGGGTCCGGCAGGTCGCGCGGGTCACCAGGGCATGGCTACGCCGCCGTTGGGGCGGAGGATCTGGCCGGTCATGAAGGCCGACGCGTCGGAAGCGAGATGGAGCACGGTGTGGGCGACGTCCTCGGGTTCGCCCACCCGCCCCAGCGGCGAGATCCGGGCCATCGTCGCCTCGACCCGGTGCTGCCGGTCCGAGTCGTGCCGGGCGGTCATGGGCGTACGGATCCAGCCCGGGGCGACGGTGTTGACGCGGATCGCGTGCGGCCCCAACTCCGTGGCCAGTGTCTTCGTCAGCTGGACGACCGCCGCCTTGGCCGCGCTGTAGCAGAGCAGTCCCGGGCCGGCGGAGTCGACCGCCCCCGAGGCCATGGTGATCAGTGAACCGGGGGCACCGCGCGCGATCATGCCGCGGGCCACTTCCTGGCAGGCGTACAGCACACCCTTGAAATTGACCGCGAGGACGCGGTCGAGATCTTCGTCCGAGGTCTCCAGGACGTTGCTCGTATGCATGATTCCGGCGACGGCCGCCAGGATGTCGAGGTCGCCCGCGGCGGCCACCGCGGCCCCGACCCGACTGCGGTCGGTGACATCGAGGACCTGGACGCGGGATGCGCCACCCGCTTCGGTGATCAGGTCCTGGGTCTCCAGCAGGCCCTTCTCGTCGAGGTCCGCGCAGTGCACCGTGGCGCCCGCGGTGGCGAGCAGGACGGCGCAGGCCCGGCCGATGCCGCCCGCGGCGCCGGTGACGAACGCGGAGCGGCCCGTGAGGTCGTACGCGGTGAGGGGCATGACCGGACGGTACGACCGGATCTGACGGATCGTCAACCATTCGGTGGGCCTCAGCCGGTGGGGCCCGACTGGCAGTGCGGGCACCAGTAGGCGGGGCGGGAGTCCTGGTCCCCGGTGCGGATCGGGGTGCCGCAGCGCAGACAGGGGCGGTTGGCCCTGCCGTAGACCCAGAGCCGTTCCTTCGGGCCGGGTCCGCGCGCGGACGTTCCGGTGGTCGTGCGCAGGGGGCGGTCGCGGTTGGCTTCGAGCAGCTGCTTGGCCGTCGTGACCAGGCGTACGACGGTGGGGGCGGGCAGTTCGCCGACGGCGAGCCAGGGGGTGGCGCGGGCCAGGAAACAGAGCTCGGCCTTGTAGACGTTGCCGATTCCGGCCAGATTGCGCTGGTCCAGCAGGGCTTCGCCGAGCGGGCGGCCGGGATCGGCGAGCAGATTGCGCAGAGCGGTGTCGGGATCCCAGTCGGGGCCCAGCAGATCGGGGCCGAGATGACCGACCGCCTTGCCCTCGTCCCGGGTGCGGAGCAGCTCCAGGACGGGCAGCCGGTAGCCGACGGCGGTGTGCTCGGCGTTGGCGAGGATCGCGCGGATCTGGTGCGCGGGGCCACCGCGCCAGCGTTCCCCCGGGGCGTAGACGCGCCAGGCACCGTCCATCCGGAGATGGCTGTGCAGGGTGAGGCCGCCCTCGACCCGGGTGAGGAGGTGCTTGCCGCGCGAGACCACGTCCAGGACCGTCCGGCCGGTGAGGTCGGCGGTGGCGAACCGGGGGACGCGCAGGTCGGAGCGGGTGAGGACCCGACCGGCGAGTGCGGTGTGCAGGCGTCCGGCGGTCTGCAGGACGGTGTCTCCTTCGGGCATGCCTCCATGATGCGGGTGGGGAGCGGCACGCCGGTGGTTCAGGCGCGCAGGCGGAGCCCTCTCGGGGTCGCGAGGAAGCCGGCCGCCTCCAGGGTGCGGCCGAGCGGGGAGGTCAGGGACGGTGCGCCATTGGTGCGCTCCACCGTGACCGTGCCGAGCGCACCTGCGCGGGCGGCCGCCGCCAGTGCCCCGGCCGCCGCGAGGAGCGCCGGGTCGTCCGGGTCGGTGGGCCAGGCCAGCAGCGTTTTGCCGCCGCGCTCCATGTACATCGCCAGCTCGCCGTCGACCAGCACCACCAGGGCGCCCGCCTTGCGGCCGGGCTTGTGCCCGGCGCCGTCGGGCGGCTCGGGCCAGGGCAGTGCCGCGCCGTACGCGTTGGCAGGGTCCGCCGCGGCGAGGACCAGGGCGTGGCGCGCGGTGCCCGGCTCCGTACGGTCGCGGGCGGTGGACGTGGCGCGCAGCCGGTCCACCGCCCCGTCCATCGCGAACTGCGCCGCCCCCAGGCCCTCGACGACATACCCGCGCCGGGCCTGCCCGTTGTCCTCGAAGGCGGACAGGACGCGGTACGTCGCGGAGAAGCCGCCTTCGACGCCCTCGGCCTGGACGGCCCCGCGGGTCACCACCCCGTGGCGGTCGAGGAGGGTACGGGCCAGCGCGTGAGCACGGTGCGTGGGGTCGGGTTCGACGGCGGGCAGCAGGGACCAGCGGCCCGAGACGGTGGGCGGGCCGGTGCGGGACGCGGGCCGGGCGGCGGAGGTGAGCGAGCCGTAGCGCCCGCGCGGGACACTGCGTCTGGCCCGGTGGGCCGTCGACCCCGCCGTGCGGCCGGAGCCCAGCAGTGAGCGCAGCGGGGCGAGTGTGTCATTGGTGAGCCGGCCCGACCAGGCCAGCTCCCAGATGGCGTCGGCGAGTTGCGGATCGGTGCAGTCCGGATGAGTGGTGGCGCGGACCTGATCGGCGATCTGCCGGAAGAACAGTCCGTATCCGCCGCTCAGGGCGGTCAGGACGGACTCGTGCAGCGAGCTGAGCTCCAGCGGGTGCGGCGGCGGGAGAAGCAGGGGCGCGCTGTCGGCGAGGTAGAGGGACAGCCAGCCGTCCTTGCCGGGGAGGGCGCCGGCGCCGGCCCAGACGACCTCGCCGGTGGTGGTCAGCTCGTCGAGCATCGCGGGGGTGTAGTCCGTGACCCGGCCCGGCAGGATCAGCTTCTCCAGCGCCGACGCCGGGACGGGGGCGCCCTGCAACTGCTCGACGGCGCGGGCCAGTCCGTCGATGCCGCGCAGGCTGTTGCCGCCCAGGTGCTGCCACTTCGGTAGGAAGCCGGCGAGGGCGGCGGGCGGGACCGGTTCCAGCTCGTGGCGGAGCGCGGCGAGCGAACGGCGACGCAGTCTGCGCAATACGGTGGCGTCGCACCACTCCTGGCCGATGCCGGCGGGATGGAACTCACCCTGGACGATCCGGCCGGACGCGGCGAGCCGCTGCAACGCCCCGTCCGTGACGGCGGTGCCGAGGCCGAAGCGGGTGGCGGCACCGGTGGAGGTGAACGGGCCGTGCGTACGGGCGTACCGGCCGAGGAGATCGCCGAGGGGGTCCTTCACCGGCTCGGTGAACGCCTCGGGGACGCCGACCGGGAGGGCGGTGCCCAGTGCGTCCCGCAGGCGGCCCGCGTCCTCGATCGCGGCCCAGTGAGCGGCGCCACCGATCCGGACCCGGATGGCCCGGCGGGCCGCGGACAGCTCCGGAGCCCATGACGGGTCGGCGCCGCGCTCGGCCAACTCCTCGTCGGTGAGCGGACCGAGGACCCGGAGGAGGTCGGCGACGCCCTCCACGTCCTTGATCCGGCGGTCCTCGGTCAGCCACTGGAGCTCCTGCTCCAGCTCGGTCAGGACATCGGCGTCGAGCAGCTCGCGCAGCTCCGCCTGGCCGAGGAGCTCCGCCAGGAGGTGCGAGTCGAGCGAGAGGGCGGCGGCCCGCCGTTCGGCCAGGGGGGAGTCGCCCTCGTACAGGAACTGGGCGACGTAGCCGAACAGGAGCGAGCGCGCGAAGGGTGAGGGCTCCGGGGTGGTCACCTCGACCAGCCGGACCCGGCGTGCTTCGAGGTCACCCATGAGCTCCGTGAGCCCGGGTACGTCGAAGACGTCCTGGAGACATTCGCGGACCGCTTCCAGGACGATCGGGAAGGAGCCGAACTCCGAGGCGACCTGGAGGAGTTGCGCAGCACGCTGACGCTGCTGCCACAGCGGGGTGCGTTTGCCGGGGCTGCGGCGCGGCAGCAGCAGGGCGCGGGCCGCGCACTCGCGGAACCGGGAGGCGAACAGGGCCGAACCGCCGACCTGGTCGGTGACGATCTGTCCGATCTCGCCCTGCTCGAACGTCACGTCCGCCGCGCCGACGGGCGGTTGTTCGCTGTCGTGGGAGAGGTCCGCCCGCGGCGCCGGACCGGCGGGGCCGTGGGCCGGGCCTTGCGCCGGGTCGAAGTCCAGGAGGTCCAGGCCCATCAGGTCGGCGTCCGGCAGCCGCAGCACGATGCCGTCGTCGGCATGCATCACCTGGGCATCCATGCCGTACCGCTCGGCGAGGCGGGCGCTCAATGCCAGTGCCCACGGCGCGTGCACCTGCGCGCCGAACGGCGAATGGACCACGACCCGCCAGTCACCCAGCTCGTCGCGGAACCGCTCGACGAGGATGGTCCGGTCGTCCGGGACGTGGCCGCAGGCGCGGCGCTGCTCGTCGATGTACGACAGGGTGTTGTCGGCGGCCCAGGTGTCGAGACCGGCGGCGAGCAGACGGTCGCGGGCGTCCTCCTGCGACAGGCCGCCGATCTCGCGGAGGAACGCCCCCAGCGCACGCCCCAGCTCCAGCGGGCGGCCCAGCTGGTCGCCCTTCCAGAACGGCAGCCGGCCGGGAACGCCGGGGGCCGGCGACACCAGGACCCGGTCGCGGGTGATGTCCTCGATCCGCCAGGACGTGGTGCCCAGCGTGAAGACGTCGCCGACCCGGGACTCGTACACCATCTCCTCGTCGAGCTCGCCGACCCGGCCGCCGCCCTTCTTGGGGTCGGCGCCCGCGAGGAAGACCCCGAAGAGTCCCCGGTCGGGAATCGTGCCCCCGGAGGTGACGGCGAGCCGCTGTGCGCCGGGGCGGCCGGTGACCGTGCCGGCCACCCGGTCCCAGACCACGCGGGGGCGCAGCTCGGCGAAGGCGTCGGAGGGATAGCGGCCGGCGAGCATGTCCAGCACGGCGGTGAACGCGGACTCGGGCAGCGAGGCGAACGGGGCGGCGCGACGGACGGTCGCCAGCAGGTCGTCCACCTGCCAGCTGTCCAGGGAGACCATGGCGACCAGCTGCTGGGCCAGCACGTCCAGCGGGTTGGAGGGAACCCGGAGCGCCTCGATGGAGCCCTCGCGCATCCGCTCGGTGACCACGGCCGCCTGCACCAGATCGCCCCGGTACTTGGGGAAGACCACTCCGGTGGAGACCGCGCCGACCTGGTGCCCGGCGCGGCCGACGCGCTGCAGACCGGAGGCGACCGAAGGCGGCGACTCCACCTGAACGACCAGGTCGACGGCGCCCATGTCGATGCCCAGCTCCAGGCTGGAGGTGGCGACGACGGCCGGCAGCCGGCCCGCCTTGAGGTCCTCCTCGACCTGGGCGCGCTGTTCCTTGGAGACCGAACCGTGGTGGGCGCGGGCGAGCAGAGCGGGGGCGCCCTTCGCCGCACCGGACTCGGCCATGATCTCGGCGGGGGAGTGGGATTCGGCGATCGTCTCGCCGGTGAGCCGCTCGTACGCGATCTCGTTGAGCCGGTTGCACAGCCGCTCGGCGAGGCGGCGGGAATTGGCGAAGACGATGGTGGAGCGGTGCTGCTGGACCAGGTCGACGATCCGCTCCTCGACATGGGGCCAGATCGACGGCTTCTCCGCCTGGCCCGCCCCGTCGGGGTCGGTGGCGGGGGAGCCGCCGAGCTCGCCCAGGTCCTCGACCGGCACGACCACCGACAGGTCGAACCGCTTGGTGGACGGCGGCTGGACGATCTCCACCTTGCGCCGGGGCGAGAGGAAGCGGGCCACCTCGTCGACCGGACGGACCGTCGCCGACAGGCCGATCCGCCGGGCCGGACGCGGCAACAGCTCGTCGAGACGCTCCAGCGACACGGCGAGATGGGCGCCCCGCTTCGTGCCCGCCACGGCGTGCACCTCGTCGAGGATCACCGTCTCGACCCCGGACAGCGCCTCCCGGGCGGACGAGGTCAGCATCAGGAACAGCGATTCGGGGGTGGTGATCAGGATGTCCGGCGGCCGGGTCGCCATCGAGCGGCGTTCGGCGGGCGGGGTGTCGCCGGAGCGGATCCCCACCCGGACCTCGGGCTCGGGCAGGCCCAGGCGCGCCGACTCCTGACGGATGCCGGTCAGCGGCGAGCGGAGGTTGCGCTCCACATCGACCGCGAGCGCCTTCAGGGGGGACACGTACAGCACTCGGCAGCGCTTCTTCGCCTCGGCGGGTGGTGGGACGGACGCCAGGGTGTCGAGCGCGGCGAGAAAGGCGGCGAGGGTCTTGCCGGAGCCGGTCGGCGCGACGACCAGCACGTCCGAACCCTCGCCGATGGCGCGCCAGGCGCCCTCCTGCGCGGAGGTGGGCGCGCTGAAGGCACCCGCGAACCAGCCGCGGGTCGCGGGCGAGAACGAATCGAGCGCAGAGCCGGCCATGTCCCCCATCGTGCACCCCACCACTGACAACGGCCCCGACGCCGTGCACCCGGTCGCCCCTTGCAGCGTGGACCGGTCGCCCGTGACGGCCCTTGCACTGTGTACTCCGTCGCCCGCGACGGCCCTCGCACCGCGCACCCCGCCCACCTGCGACGACCGCCCGGTCGTCTCCGGCGGCCCCGTCCCGGAGCTGCGAGAATTGGTGCATGGCGGCGATACCGGAGTCGGGACCGGGGGAGTGGGCGAGGTACTGGCAGTACGCGGAGCTGCCCGACCTCGATCTGCTGCGTGCCAGGTACGTGCGCCACACCTTCCCGCGCCACAGCCACGAGGGCCATGTCTTCGGCACCATCACCCGCGGGGTCGAGGACGTCGGGCTGCCGGGCGGCACCGTCCACGCCGGGCCCGGGACCGTCGTCATGATCAACCCGGAGGTGCCGCACACGGCCCGCGCGGGTGTGCCGGAGGGCTGGGTGTACGCCACGCTCTACCCGTCCTCGCAGGTGATCAACGACATCGCGGCCGACACGACGAGCCTGCGCGGCACGGTCGGATTCACCGAGACCAGCGTCGTGGACCCGTACGCGGCCCGGCTGATCCGCGAGGTCCACCGGGCGGCCGAGGAGGGCAACGCGCTCGCCGCCGACACGGTGCTGCGGGTCATGGTCACGAGACTGCTCGGCCGGTGCGGCAGCGCGCTGCCCGTCCGCGCGCCCCGCTCGGCGGGCGCCCGCGCGGTGCTGGAGGGCAGGATGGCGGCGCCGCCCACCCTGGAGGCACTGGCGACGGAGCTGGGCACCAGTCCGTTCGCGCTGCTGAGAGCCTTCAAGAAGCAGTACGGGATGCCGCCGCACGCCTGGCTCACCGATGCCCGGGTGCGGGCGGCGAGGCGGATGCTGGACGCGGGGACGGCGCCCGCGGAGGCGGCCGCCGAGGTCGGCTTCACCGACCAGCCGCATCTCAACCGTCACTTCACCCGGATCGTGGGGGTGCCACCCGGCGCGTACCAGCGCGAGCGCGCAAGAACGTACAAGACCGGTCCCGATCTGCCCAGGTAGCGTTCCGGGCGTGGCAGAACAGACAACACTCCCAGAGGGCGTCGGTGAATCGGCCGGCGCACCCCACGGCAACGCGGTCGGCCCCGGAGAACAGCCGGCCGCAACCGGCGCAGGGCCGCTCGGCGCGGAGCCGACCGGTGCGAAGCCGGACTCGGCCGTCATACGCGATGCGCTCGGCGTCGGGATAGCCGTCGGGCTCTCCGGCTTCGCCTTCGGCGTGACCTCGGCCGGTTCCGGGCTGAGCCTGCTCCAGACCTGCGCGCTCAGCCTCGCCGTCTTCACCGGTGCCTCGCAGTTCGCCCTCGTCGGCGCCCTCGCCGCGGGCGGCAACCCGTACACCGCGGCCGCCGGGGCCTTCTTCCTCGGCGTACGCAACTCGTTCTACGGCCTTCGGCTGTCCCAGCTGCTGGCGCTTCCCCGGGCGCTGCGCCCCTTCGCCGCCCAGTGGGTCATCGACGAGACGACCGCCGTGACACTTCCGCAGCCGACCCGGCGGGCGGCACGGATCGGCTTCGCCGTCACCGGACTCACCCTGTATGTGCTGTGGAACCTGACCACGCTGCTGGGAGCCCTGGGCGCCGAGGCACTCGGCGACACCGACACCTGGGGGCTGGACGCAGCCTCGCCCGCGGTCTTCCTGGCCCTGCTCGCGCCGATGCTGAAGAGCACCACGGAACGCGTCACCGCCGCGCTCGCGGTCCTGCTCGCGCTCGGCCTGCTGCCCGTGGTCCCCGCGGGCGTCCCGGTCCTGCTGTCGGCGCTCGCCGCACCCGCCGTTCTGTTCCTGAGCGGTCGCATGAAGGGAACGGGCGGGGAAACGGCCACCGAGAAGGAGCGTGCGGAGAAGCACACCCGGACGAGTACGCGGACGAGGACGGAGGGGGACCGGTGAACGTCTGGATCGCCATCGCGCTGACCGCTGTCGGCTGCTATCTCGCCAAGCTCCTCGGACTGCTGGTGCCCGCAGGCCTACTGGAGCGCCCGCTCACCCAGCGTCTCGCCGCACTGCTGCCCGTGGCGCTCCTGGCCGCGCTCACCGCGCAGCAGACATTCGGCGACGGGCAGCACCTGGCCCTGGACGCCAGGGGAGCCGGTCTGGCCGCAGCGGCGCTCGCGCTGGTGCTGCGCGCGCCCTTCCTCGTCGTCGTGGGCGTCGCCGTGGCCGTCACCGCAGGGGTACGCGCCCTCGGTTAGACCCCCGGTGGACCCCCGAGCGGATGCGCAAGGGGCCCGGTCCGATGAACGGGCCCCTTGCACACGTCGGCGGAGGACCGGTGTCCCCGCGCCTGGAACAGGCCGGCGACCGGGCCTCAGCGGAGGCTGCGGCCGTGGGCGCGCAGTGTCAGCAGCGCCTTGAGCGTCACGATGGGCCGCCCCTCCAGGGCCGTCCCCGGGGCCCACTGCCGCCAGTCGACCGGCCAGCCGCCGTCCGGCTGCTGTTCGGCCGCGAGATGGTCGAGCGAGCGGGAGAGCTCCTCGTCGGTGAACCAGTGCCGGGCGAGCGAATCGGGCGTACGGGCGTAGTCGTAGGGAAAGTGCTGCTCACCCGGCGCGTATCCGGCCGCGACCGGGTACTCGGCCCGCTGCTCCGGATCAAGTACCGCGAGACGCTGATCCCGCACCAGCCGCCCGAGCCGGTCGGCCGCCGCCTCCGCCCGCGACCGGTCCGGAGCGCCGTCCAGGAAGGCGAGCGCCGCCTCGATCTCGTACGGATGCGACCGGTCCAGCGCGTCCACCGCGGCCCAGCAGAAATCGGTGGCCCGGAACAGCCAGGCGTGCCACACCGCATTGCGGTGCAGGAGCCCGACGACGGGTCCGGTGGTCAGCAGCTCCGCGGGAGGATCGTCGACGATCGGGATGAACGGCGCGGCGGGATAGCCGCGCTGTGCCGGCAGCAGAGCGGGCAGCGCGCCCTCCTTGGTCGACACCTCGGTGAGGAAGCGGCAGATCCGCTCCACCCGCAGCCCGTCGCAGCGCCCGATGGAGTCCAGCACATTGAGCGCGTGCGCGGTGTGCAGTGGCTGACTGACGGGGCCGCGCAGATCGGGTTCGAGCGCGTGCCCGTAGCCGCCGTCCTCGTTCAGATAGGCGGCGAGTGCGGTTTCCACGGCGTCCGCGCTTCCTTCCAGGAAGTGATGAGCGAACCGCCGTTGTTCCAGGACACGGGCCGTGAGCCAAATGAACTGCTCGGCACGGTTGAGGGGACTTGTTCCGGTTCCAGCCATGGACCGACCGTAGGACGGTAAGCGCTCTCGGCAGGACGTAGCGGCCCGGCTGCACTCTCAGGAGCGGGATACTGAGGTCATGCGGTTGACGATTTTCTGGGAACGGATGGCGGACCACTTCGGAGCCGGGTACGCCGACTCCTTCGCACGCGATCATGTGATGGCCGAACTCGGCGGGCAGACGGTGCACCAGGCGCTGGCCGCCGGCTGGGAGACCAAGGACGTCTGGCGCGGTGTCTGCACCGCGGTCGGCATCCCCGCGGACAAGCGCTGACCCGAGGTCCACGGCCGTACCGCTGACGCCGAAGCCGCCGCCCACCGGCGACGACTCCGGGCCCGCCGCGCCCCGGCTCAGGCGGCCGGTCCCTCTCGGACACACTCCGATTTCCGGTTCGCCGGCGGGCGGACCCGTGCTGTTGTCCGGGGCGGGCGGTTGCCCGCCGCGACCGTAGGCGAGACTGGAACCGTGGCACCGACAGACGAGACAGCACAGACCCAGCCGCCCTCCACACCACCCGTCCCGCCGGCCGCGCCACCCGCCGCGCCCGCCGGCAGCGGGTCGGTGCGCATGCCCGCGTGGCTGCCGCGCGCCATGGTTCTGGCCCTGGCGCTCTATGCCTGCTTCCAGCTCGGCAGCTGGGGGTTCCACCAGCTCATCGGGCTGCTGATCAATGTGCTGATCGCGTTCTTCCTGGCGCTCGCCATCGAGCCGGCGGTGAGCCGGATGGCGGCGCGGGGCATGCGCCGGGGCCTGGCCACCTTCCTGGTCTTCCTGGCGGTGCTGATCGCCGGGGTGGGCTTCGTCGTGCTGCTCGGCTCGATGCTCGCGGGCCAGATCGTCGACATGGTCGACGAGTTCCCGAAGTATCTGGATTCGGTGATCAACTGGGTCAACAAGAGCTTCCACACCGACCTCTCCAGGGTCGAGGTCCAGGACAGCGTGCTCCATTCCGACTGGCTGCAGAAGTACGTCCAGAACAGTGCGACCGGAGTGCTCGACATCTCCACCACCGTGCTCGGCGGGCTGTTCCGTCTTCTGACGATCTTCCTGTTCTCGTTCTACTTCGCGGCCGACGGCCCCAGGCTGCGGCGCGCGCTGTGCTCCGTCCTGCCGCCCGCCAGGCAGGCGGAGGTCCTGCGGGCCTGGGAGATCGCGGTCGACAAGACCGGCGGCTACCTCTACTCGCGCGGTCTGATGGCCCTCATCTCCGGGATCGCGCACTACATCCTGCTGGTGATCCTCGGCGTTCCGTACGCGCCCGCGCTCGCCGTCTGGGTCGGGCTGGTCTCCCAGTTCATCCCCACGATCGGTACGTATCTGGCGGGCGCCCTGCCGATGCTGATCGCGTTCACCGTCGACCCCTGGTACGCGGTGTGGGTGCTCGGCTTCGTCGTGGTCTACCAGCAGTTCGAGAACTACGCGCTGCAGCCCAAGCTCACCTCCAGGACCGTCGACATCCATCCTGCGGTCGCCTTCGGATCGGTCATCGCGGGCACGGCCCTGATGGGCGCCGTGGGCGCACTGATCGCGATCCCGGCCGTCGCCACGCTCCAGGCGTTCCTCGGCGCGTATGTGAAGCGGTACGAGGTGACGGACGACCCGCGGATGCACGGCCGGGGCCGCCGACGCGGCGAGCCGGTGCTCACGCGGCTGCGCCGTTCCTGGCGCGCTCCCGAGGACGAGGGCGGCGAGGACGGGCAGGTCACCGCCGGGGAACCGGGGGGCCCGGCGCGCGCCTGACCCCGTCGGGCTTCGGCTCTCCTCCGGCTGTCGCGATGGCCGTCCCTTCGGCGGTCCGGCCCGGGGCCTGGATCTCGGTGACGTGTCTCCAGGCGTCGGGCCTGCCGCCGTCGAGACCTGTGAGGCTGGTGAGGCCGTGGACCTTCACCGGCTGTCCGCCCGACAAGGACCTGCTGTTCCACCGCGGTACCACCCCGGCCGGACAGTGGGCGACATCCTGCTGACGAGCGACACCGACCGCTGACGGCAGCGCTCCGCGAGTACAGCGACGGGCTCGCCGTCCGCATCGGCACATCTCGCACGAGCGGCCCCCGGCGCAAGTTGCTGACCGACCGCGGGGACGACGCGGAGGATCAGGCGTTTCGCCACTCGTCAGTGACACAACCGAGCTCGTAGTGCCACCATCCGTTCTCCTGTCCGTGAGCCAGGAGTGCCTTGATGCCGCTGAAGTCGGCGTCGGCCGGTGCGTTCAGGGCCACCATGGGGAACTCCTCGCTGAAGACCTCGCCCCCGAGCCCGAACCGGGCAAATTGCTGGTGCACCGCCTGGGGACTGCGTCCCAGCGGTCCGCCGGGAACGGGGACAACGCGAATCGTGCAGTTGCCGGAGGCGCTGATCCTCCCGACTGCCCGGTGCAGCCCGTCCGTGTCGGTCCGGAACCGCACCACGTCGCCCTCGGCCACGCCGTCCTGAAGGAAGGGAACGCTCTGCACCTGGGCCGTGTCCGCACCGAGCCTGGTCGCCCACAGGCCCTCGGTGTCCTGCGGGAGCCAGCCCTCGCGAGGTACGAACCGGAACCAGACCTTGATCTGCTCGACCGAGTTACCCATGACGAGCATCATGCGCCGAGCGCATGCGGCACCGGGCACCGGGGTCGGCGCCACAGGGTGTGGCCGAGGGCAAGCCCCGGCTCGCCGACCGGGCCGCTCCTCCCCACTCGGCGGGCCGAGCGGAACGCTCAGTGGCCGACCGGAACGTTCGGTCACCTGGGCGCGGACCGGCTCGGCGTGGTGCGCTTGACACCAAAATCGAACATCCATTCTCATGGGATTCCGGCCGGGTTTTCCCGGGCCCGACCGTGGAGTTGTCCACAGGCCGGGAGGACGTCGAGGCCCATTGTCAGTGGCAGGGGTTAGCGTCTTTGACGTGAAGCGATCGACTCAAGCAAATCGGGTGGAACCCATGGCAGGAACCGACCGCGAGAAGGCGCTGGACGCCGCACTCGCACAGATTGAACGGCAATTCGGCAAGGGCGCGGTGATGCGCCTCGGTGAGCGGCCGAACGAGCCCATCGAAGTGATTCCCACCGGGTCGACCGCCCTCGACGTGGCCCTCGGTGTCGGCGGTCTGCCGCGCGGCCGTGTGGTGGAGGTGTACGGGCCGGAGTCCTCCGGCAAGACGACGCTGACGCTGCACGCGGTGGCGAACGCGCAGAAGCTCGGCGGTTCCGTCGCCTTCATCGACGCGGAGCACGCCCTGGACCCCGAGTACGCGAAGAAGCTCGGCGTCGACATCGACAGCCTCATCCTGTCCCAGCCGGACAACGGCGAGCAGGCCCTTGAGATCGTGGACATGCTGGTCCGCTCCGGCGCTCTCGACCTGATCGTCATCGACTCCGTCGCGGCGCTCGTGCCGCGCGCGGAGATCGAGGGCGAGATGGGTGACTCGCACGTGGGTCTCCAGGCCCGTCTGATGAGCCAGGCGCTCCGCAAGATCACCAGTGCGCTCAACCAGTCCAAGACCACCGCGATCTTCATCAACCAGCTCCGCGAGAAGATCGGGGTGATGTTCGGCTCGCCGGAGACCACCACCGGTGGCCGGGCGCTGAAGTTCTACGCCTCGGTGCGCCTCGACATCCGCCGGATCGAGACGCTGAAGGACGGTACCGACGCCGTCGGCAACCGCACCCGCGTCAAGGTCGTCAAGAACAAGGTCGCGCCGCCGTTCAAGCAGGCCGAGTTCGACATCCTCTACGGCCAGGGCATCAGCCGCGAGGGCGGTCTGATCGACATGGGCGTGGAGCACGGCTTCGTGCGCAAGGCCGGCGCCTGGTACACGTACGAGGGCGACCAGCTCGGCCAGGGCAAGGAGAACGCCCGCAACTTCCTCAAGGACAACCCCGATCTCGCCAACGAGATCGAGAAGAAGATCCTGGAGAAGCTGGGCATCGGAGTCAGGCCCGACGACAACGCCGCCGAGTCCGGCGCGGACACGGCGGGCGGTGCCGCGGCTGTGGCCGACAGCCCGAAGTCGGTGCCCGCCCCGGCCGGCAAGTCCAAGCCGGCCAAGACCGCGGCGGCCAAGAGCTAGACCGTGACGCGTCGTACGGAGTGGCCGGTCAGCGCCACTGACCAGCACGCCGGACCCGGCCATGAGGTCGCCGCCGGGTACATGGCCGATTCCGGGGATGCGTACGAGCCGGAGGCCGGTACAGGCCGTGACAGGGGCTCGGACGCCGGATTCGGCGAGGGGTCGGGTCGTCGTGCCCGTTCCCGCACCAGGAGCAGCGGTTCCCCTTCCTCGTCGAGGGCCGAGAAAGGGGAGCCGCGAGACCCGGTCGAGCAGGCGCGCAACATCTGTCTGCGCCTGCTCACCGGAACCCCGCGCACGCGCAAGCAGCTCGCGGATGCCCTGCGCAAGCGGGAGATCCCGGACGAGGCGGCCGAAGAAGTGCTCTCGCGCTTCGAGGACGTCGGGTTGATCGACGATGCGGCGTTCGCGGACGCCTGGGTGGAGTCCCGGCACCACGGGCGCGGACTGGCCCGCCGGGCTCTCGTCCGTGAGCTGCGCACCAAGGGGGTGGACTCCGCCGTGATCGACGAGGCAGTCGGGCAGCTCGACTCGGAGCAGGAGGAGGCGACCGCCCGCGAGCTGGTCGCGCGAAAACTGCGCTCCACCCGGGGCCTGGACCGGGACAAGCGGCTGCGCCGCCTTGCGGGCATGCTCGCGCGCAAGGGGTACGGGGAGGGCATGGCCCTACGGGTCGTGCGGCAGGCGCTGGAGGAAGAGGGCGAGGACACGGAGGGTCTGGACGAGCCCTTCTGACCGGGCGCGCACGAACCTACGCGGACCCACGCGTGCCCACGGACTCGCACGGACTTGTACGGGGATCACGGAGGGCAGCCGCCCGCGGTCGGGCTGCCGGCGGGGGAGGCGGAGTGATCACTGCCCGGCGAGGGCGGCGCGGGTGATGGTGGCGTCGATCAGGGCGAGCGCATCTGCGGCGGTGCGGCCGGGGCAACGGTTCCAGGGCCCGATCAGCCCGGTCCAGCCCTGGGAGCGGAGTTCAGCGACAAGCCAGGCGCCGGCCCGGTCCACGGTGTCGAGGGAGCCGTAGCCCAGGCGGTGCGCGGTGAGCAGGGCACCACAGATGCACCGTGCGCCGCGTGCGTTGCGGAGCCGGTACGGAGTGTTCTGCCAGCCCCATTCGGTCAGGATCTGCCTCGCGTAGGCGAGGTGCGTGGAGGGCCGTAGCTCGGGCTGGCCGATGCGCCGCCAGGAGTGGAGCCGATCGGGGAGGACCGCGCCCAGTCGCCCGGGAAGCGGCCGTTCGCGCGGCGCGGTCGCGGGCAGGGCGCGCACCGAGTCGGCGATGAGCTGATCGACCGGCACGGACAGCAGGTCGCGCCAGTCGGCCGACTGGCGGTCGTGCGGCAGCTGTTCCGGGGTGGGGGAAGAAGGCTGCACGGGGCCGGGCAGGGAAGGCCGTACGGGGTCGGGGGCCGTGGCTTCCCAGCCGGTGACGATCTGCTGCCACGCCTCGGTGTCATGGAGGCGAGCGGCCTGGGCGTCCAGTCGATCGGGGGTGAGGGTGGGGGCGGGGGTCGGCATGGGTGCGAGGTCTCCGTCACATCGGTCCTTGGCGTTGAGGCGAATGTCCGCCAGGTACGGGGATTGCTCCACCGGAGCGTGGCGTTCGGGTGTGTCATGGGCGGATTCGGGGGAACGGCGGGCGGTGTGACGGGGCGGCCCCGGACGGAATGAGACACGGCAGGCTGCGGCGCGCAGGCGACAGGCGGTAGATGGCAGGTGTCTGCGCGCGGAGCGGTGTGAGGGGCGGGGCGCGGCGATGCACTGAGAAGTGAGGAGAAGAACCCCTTGCGGGGCGGAGAGTCAGTGCGGGGGCGGACACAGGGCGTGGCGTCACGGTCATTGCGGAGTCTGTGACTCGGCCCGTAGCTCAACTCGTGACTCGGCCCGTGGATCTGCCCTCACCGGCGCCGCTGCCCACAGTCACCCGGTCGGCATTCGGTGATCCGACGCCGCCTCCTGACCAGGTCGGCTGTTGCATGGACGGTCCTTGGTCACGGCCTGGCCCCGTCCTCCACTGCCGCCCCGGCACTGCTGCCCGTCCCGCCGACCACCGCAGCCCTTGCTTGGCAGCGGCAGCGGCAGCGGCAGCGGACCGACCGGCCCGGCTGCCTTCAGCAGCCAATACGCCCGGCGGCACGACGCCCGCCACCGCGCCGCCCCGTACGCGACGGTGCTGGGCACCGTCGCACCGCCGGCTCTGGCCGCCACCGCGCTGCCCGGCCGACTCACGCCCCGCCCCCGGACCCCGGCGCCCGGGCCTCGCAATCCGGCTCCGGAGGATCCGCGTCCGGGTCCCCCCGCACTCCGAGCCCGGTTCGCCCCATGCACCCCGGGCCTCGCAATCCGGCACCGGGCATCCGGGCCGGGTTCGCACTCCTGGCCCGCCCGTCACCCCGAGACCCGGGCCGGGCCCCGCCAGTCACACCTCGACCGGTAGCCCTGCGGCGCGCCATGCCTGGAAGCCGCCGATCAGGTCGGTCGCCCGGTGCAGGCCCAGCTGCCGCAGGGACGCAACGGCGAGGCTCGATGCGTAGCCCTCGTTGCAGACCACCACGATCCGGAGGTCGTGGCTCACGGCCTGTGGGGCTCGATGGCTTCCTCGCGGGTCGAGGCGCCACTCCAGTTCGTTGCGTTCGACGACCAGCGCCCCCGGAATCAGTCCGTCCCGTTCCCGTAGCTCCGCATAGCGGATGTCCACGAGGAGTGCGCCCTCCGCAGCGGCGGCGGCTGTCTCCTGCGGGCCGACCCGGACGTAGCCCGCCCGAACCTGCTCCAGCAGCTCATCGATCCCGATCCCGATCCCGATCTCAGCCCCGGCCCCGGCATTAGCCCCGGACCCGGCCCTGGGCCCGGCATCAGCCTCGCCCCCGGCCTCAGCCCCGCTCGGCTCCGTGTCCCACCGGTGGCTTTCGCTCACTGCCAGTCCTCCGGCCGTTCGACCTGCTCAAGGCGGAGCAGCGCACCGTTGCGGCTGTAGCGCCGGATCCGGGGCAGCGGCGGGTAGTACGCGTGGACGGAGACGGCGTGCTCGGTGTCCGACTCGTTCAGCACCTCGTGGACATGATGACGGCCGAACGCCCTGCCCTGGCCGGTGGCCAAATCGCGGGAACGGTCGATGCCCTCGGTGAGTTCGAGGGTCTTCCAGCCGTCGGTGGGCAGCCGGGCGGCGAGCGACAGTTCCTTGAGCGTGCCGGCCGCGGTGGTGAAGGCGCCGACCGAGTCGGCGTGGTCGTGCCAGCCCGTACCGGTGCCCGGCGGCCAGCCGATCAGCCACGCCTCGCTGCCGCCGGGCCCTTCGAGCTGGATCCAGGTACGGCCCTCGGGATCGAGGGGGAGCGAGGCGACGATCGCGGCGTCGGAGGCGACACCGCGGACGAAATCGAGCAGCACCGCGGCCGTCGGGCCGGATGCGGCATCGGCGGCGGAGGACATGCGTACAGAGGGTGATGAAGGGGCAGACACGGGGACCGTCCTGAGGGTTCGCGCGGAGGCCCGCCCGTACGGCAGCGCGCACGGCGGGGCAGGGGAAGGCGATTCAGCAGGACGGTCGACACACGCAGCCCGCATAGCGGACGAGGTCCATATGGACCCTCCGCCACAGGCGCACATCGGTGTCGGTCACGTTCCGGAGTACACCATCTGCGTCCGCATCGGTCAATTGATGCCCGCAGTCTGGTCGGAACGCAGCGCCGCGCGCACCGCCCCACCACGTACCGCGTCCGCCGCCGCGAAGAGATCCCGGGGCTGCACCCCGCCGAACGACGCAACGAGATGACCGTCCGGCCTGACCAGCAGCACGGTGTGGGCCGACGCCCCCGGGTAGCTCTCCGTCACCAGGAGTTCGCCCTTCATCGGCAGGGCGTCGACGGCGGCGGCGAGGCGGGGCATGACACCGGCGGTCATCCAGTGACGCCGGTCCCAGACCCCGGTCCCGGGCGCCACCAGGACCACCAGAAGATGCCCCTGCCCCAGCCGTTCCCGAAGCCGTACGGTCGTGCCGTCGGGGGCCGTCACCCGTACATCGGCCACCGGCGCACCGGGGGGCGTACCGACAGATGTGTGCGCCTCGGCGCGTGGGGGCGCAAGGGGCGAATGCGAGTACGAGGGGGGCGCACCGAGGGGGCCACAGCCCAGATGTCCGTCGGCGAGCAGCGAATCGTGCTCCCGTGCGCTCCCCGGTACCAGCGTCCGAAGCCCACCGCCGCCACGCAGTATCGGCAGCGACTGGTCCGCGGCGCGCAGCCGCGCGGCGACCGCGGCCCGGCGCTCGGCCTGGTAGCTGTCGAGCAGTACGTCCGAGGTGCCGTGGTGCCAGTCCTGGGCCAGCTTCCAGGCCAGGTTCTCGGCGTCCCGCAGCCCCTCGTCGAGCCCCTGGGTGCCCAGTGCGCCCAGCAGGTGGGCGGCGTCGCCGGCCAGGAAGGCCCGGTCGACCCGCCAGCGCAGGGCGAGCCGGTGGTGCAGCGTGTACACGCCCGTGTCCAGCAGTTCGTACGGAGGCGTCTCCCCGCACCAGCCCGCCAGGGTGTCCCGGACCCGGGTGATCAGCGCGTCCGGGGTGACGAGCTCGCCGCGCGGCGGCAGCAGCCAGTCAAGCCGCCAGACACCGTCCGGCAGCGGCCGCGCCGTGACCTCGGCACCGCCGGTGCGCCACGGCGGCAGCCGGTGCAGCACTGCCTGTCCGGGCCAGGGCAGCTCGGTGCGCAGCGCCGCGACGGCATGCCGCTCCACCGCCGTACGCCCGGGGAACCGGATGTCGAGCAGCTTGCGCACGGTGGACCTGGCGCCGTCGCAGCCCACCAGGTAACTCCCGCGCCACCAGGTCGCGTTCGGCTCCCTGGTGTGCACGGTGACGCCGGTGGCGTCCTGCTCCAGGGTGTCGATCCGGCTGTACGGGGCCACCCGCACCAGCTCCTGGGCGGCCACCGCGCCCCTCAGTTCCCGCGTCAGGACGTGCTGCGGCAGATGGATGGGGGCCGGCAACGCATCGCCCTCGGCCGAGTCCTCGCCGAGCGGCAGCTCACGCACCAGCTGCTTGCGCCGCATCGACCGCCACCCGGCCCACCGCACCCCCTCGTGCCGCAGCGCCTTGCAGCCCAGCCGCTCCACCAGGGCCGCGGTGTCCTCGCGCAGCACCACGGTACGGGCGGGGCGTGTCTCGTCCTTGCCCGGGTCCTCGTCGAGCAGGACGGAGGGCACCCCTTGCGCCGCGAGGGCGAGCGACAGCGCCAGGCCGACCGGCCCGGCACCGACGACGATCACCGGGTCCACGGCGCGACTCCTGAGATCCGTTCAGACGGCGCGGACGCGAGAGGCGAGCGGCTCGAAAGATGGACGGCGGGTTGAGGAGGTGTGGCGGCGGAGAGGACAGGGGGCGCGATCACAGAACGTATGCAACCTACTGCCGGTGCTTGCGTCAAGCGACACCAAAGAGCGGTGAGGGGCGGTGGCTCATCTGCCACCGCCCCTCGGGAACTCCATGCGACGGTCCGTCAGACGGCGCTGCCGTTATCGACCACGAGCGCCGGCGTACCGATGGTCCCCTGTGCGCCCCCGGACCTGGCACGCCGTCCGCGCTTCTCGATCCAGGTGGCGAGCGCCGAGAGCAGGAGGCACATGCCGACGTAGATGGCGCCGATGACGACGATGGTCGAGACGTAGGGGTATTGACCGTTCACCTGCGTGTTGGAGGCGATCAGACGGGCAGTCTGAAGCAGCTCCGGGTACAGGATGATGAAGCCCAGAGAGGTGTCCTTCAGGGTGACCACGAGCTGGCTGATGATCGTGGGCAGCATGGCTCGTACCGACTGCGGGATCAGCACGGAGACCATCACCTGGGTCTTGCGCATACCGAGGGCGTACGCCGCTTCGCCCTGTCCCTTGGGCACGGAGTTGATGCCCGCGCGCAGCACCTCGGCCTGGACACAGCCGTTGTAGACCGACAGGCCGAGCGCCAGCGCCCACATCGAGTAGTCGGTGAGGAAGCCGACCCAGATCGCGTAGATGGTGATCAGCAGCGGGATGGAGCGGAACAGTTCGATGAACGCGGTGGCCAGCCAGCGGACCGGCTTGTGGTCCGAGAGACGGCCCATCGCGAGGATCACACCGAGGATCAGCGAGCCGATCGCGGCCAGGCCGAAGGCCTTCAGGGTCGCGAGTACGGCGTCGGCGATGTTCTGCCGGATTCCGGCGTAGTTGAAGATGTCCCACATCTCGGGGGCCAGATGCCCCTTGTCGGACAGCCGCACGAAGCTGACGACGAGCAGACCCAGGATGGCCAGGGAACCGACCACGGCGTAGAGCCGGTTGCGAACGGTGGCCTTCGGGCCGGGTGTGTCGTAGAGAACGCTGGCACTCATCGGGCGACCTCCATACGACGTTCGACCAGCCAGAACAGACCGCTGATGGCAAAGGTGACGACCAGATAGCCCAGGGCCACCCAGATGAAGACAGGAGCGATGGCGTAACCCCGGTCACTCATGAGCTTCTGCCAGCCGAACAACTCCGTGACACTGAATGCGCCGGCGATCGCCGAGTTCTTGGTGAGCGCGATGAAAATGCTGCTCAGCGGCGGAATGACGGTCCGCGTGGCCTGCGGCAGCACCACGATCCGCAGCGTCTGGGAGAACGTCATACCGATGGAGCGGGCTGCCTCGGCCTGGCCCAGCGGAACGGTGTTGATGCCGGAGCGGACCGCTTCGCACACGAACGACGAGGTGTAGAAGCCGAGTGCCAGCGAGCCGAGCAGGAACGGGCTCATGCCGGGGAAGAAGATCTCCGGTACGACGAAGAAGGAGACCATGAAGAGGAGAGTCAGAGGGGTGTTGCGCAGCAGCGTCACCCACGCGGTGCCGAAGATCCGCAGCGGCGGCACCGGCGAGACCCTGAGCCCGGCGACGAGTACACCGAGGACCAGCGCGATGACCGAGCTGACAGCGGTGATCGACACGGTTCCTATGAAGCCGTCGCGAAACTCTGGAAAATTGTCGAGCAGTACATTCATGAGGTCTCCGCGTCGGCAGGCAGCGGCATCGGGGCAGGGGCGAGGGGGCGCCCCGTACGCGCTCGGGGAGGCAGAGGCGCGTACGGGACACTTCGGTCAACTGGTGGCGTCAGTAACTCTCGACGGCCGGCGGAGCGGTGTACTCGGAGCCGGACAGCCCCAGGGTCGCCTCGTAGATCTTCTGGTACGTGCCGTCCGAGACGTGCTTCGTCAGCGAGTCGTTGATGGCGTCGCGCAGCACCTTGTCGTCCTTGTTGAGACCCACGCCGTAGGGCTCCTCCGTGAACGGCTTGCCGACGACGCGGAGCTTGCCGTTGTTCTGCGCCGCGTAACCCTTCAGGATCGAGTCGTCGGTGGTGACGGCGTCGACCTGCTTGGTCAGCAGCTGCTGCACGCAGTCGGAGTACTTGGCCAGCTCGACGACATCCGCGCCGTACTCGGGCTTCTTGATCTCCTGGAGCGGCGTGGAGCCGACGATGGAGCAGACCTTCTTGCCCTTCACCGCGTCCTTGCCGGTGATGGACGTGTCGTCCTTGCGCACGAGCAGGTCGGCACCCGCCTTGTAGTACGGGCCGGCGAAGCCGACCTGCTTCTTGCGCTCGTCGTTGATGGTGTAGGTACCGACGAAGTAGTCGACCTGCCCCTTGGAGATCGCGGTCTCACGGATGCCCGAGTCCACGGTCTTCCACTCGATCTGGTCCTTCGAGAAGCCCAGATCGGCGGCGATCATCTTGGCGATCTCGATGTCGAAGCCGGACCGCTCCTTCGTCGACTGGTCCTCGAAACCGAGGTAGGGCTGGTCGGCCTTGGCACCGATGATCAGCTTGCCGCGCTTCTTCGCCGCCTTGAAGGTCGGCGAGTCCAGGTCGACGCCGGACGCGACGGTGTACTTCGGCAGCTCGGGGGCGCCCGAGGCGCCGGGCTTGGTGCCGGACGGCTTGTCGCCGGCCGAGCCCTCCTTGCCACCACAGGCGGTCGCGGTCAGGGCGAGCACGGCGATGGCCGCGACGGCGGCCGACTTGCGGAGATTCATGTGAACTTTCCTTATGCCGTAGGTCGTTGTCGTCAGTGGTGAAGGATCTTCGACAGGAAGTCCTTGGCCCGGTCACTGCGCGGGTTGCTGAAGAACTGGTCGGGCGTGGCCTCTTCGACGATCTTTCCGTCCGCCATGAAGACGACCCGGTTCGCCGCCGAGCGCGCGAAGCCCATCTCGTGCGTGACGACGACCATCGTCATGCCGTCCCGGGCGAGCTGCTGCATGACCTCCAGCACCTCGTTGATCATCTCCGGGTCGAGCGCGGAGGTCGGCTCGTCGAAGAGGATCACCTTCGGGTCCATCGCCAACGCCCGTGCGATGGCCACACGTTGCTGCTGACCGCCGGAGAGCTGGGCGGGGTACTTGTCGGCCTGCGTCGCCACGCCCACCCGGTCGAGCAGCGAACGGGCCTTGTCCTCCGCGGCCTTCTTGTCCGTCCTGCGGACCTTGATCTGGCCCAGCATCACGTTCTCCAGCACCGTCTTGTGCGCGAAGAGATTGAACGACTGGAAGACCATGCCGACATCGGCACGCAGCCTGGCCAGCTCCCTGCCCTCCTGGGGCAGCGGCTTGCCGTCGATCGAGATGGCGCCCGAGTCGATCGTCTCCAAGCGGTTGATCGTGCGGCACAGTGTGGACTTCCCGGACCCGGAGGGTCCGATGACGACCACGACCTCGCCACGGGCGATCGTCAGGTCGATGTCCTGGAGCACATGCAGCGCGCCGAAGTGCTTGTTGACGTTGCTCAGTACGACAAGGTCGTTCGCCGCAGGCGCGGCGTCCTCGGCACCCTTGGTCACTGAAACTCCGCTCATCGGCTTCTTGCTCCGTCCTCCTCGGTTGGGAAGGACCCTAGTGACGCAGTGCTACCAGCGTCATTACATCTGAGCGGAAATTGAGGATAACGATCCGGCGGCAACCGGACACTCCGCGTGAACGGGACGCAGGGTGCGGAGCCCGGGGCGTACCGGGTGGATAACAGATGGCCGGATGCGACGGGCGGCCCTTGACTGACGTGCCTGTCATCGGAGTGGATGCCCTGGTACGCCATGACGTGGAACGCTTCGGTACGGGAAAGTGACGAGGAGCGTACGGGAGACCGCACCGACACCCGCCGACGCCCGCCGGCAGGCGTCCTGTCGAAACCGTCGAAGTACCGGAGAGGGAGGCCATGAGACTGCTGCTCGTCGAGGACGACAACCACGTCGCCGCCGCGCTCTCCGCGATCCTCGCCCGGCACGGCTTCCGGGTCGTGCACGCGCGCAGCGGCGAGGAGCGTACGGGAGACCGCACCGACACCCGCCGACGCCCGCCGGCAGGCGTCCTGTCGAAACCGTCGAAGTACCGGAGAGGGAGGCCATGAGACTGCTGCTCGTCGAGGACGACAACCACGTCGCCGCCGCGCTCTCCGCGATCCTCGCCCGGCACGGCTTCCGGGTCGTGCACGCGCGCAGCGGCGAGGAGGCCCTGCAGGCGCTGCTGCCCGCCGACACGGAGCCTTTCGGCGTTGTGCTCCTCGATCTCGGCCTGCCCGACCAGGACGGCTACGAGGTGTGCGGGAAGATCCGCAAGCGCACCTCCACCCCGGTGATCATGGTGACCGCGCGCGCGGACGTACGGTCGCGGATCCACGGCCTCAACCTCGGCGCGGACGACTACGTGGTCAAGCCGTACGACACCGGCGAGCTGCTCGCCCGTATCCACGCCGTCAGCCGGCGCAACGCACCGGGCGAGGACACCGTGCCCATGCCCGTCGCCGGGCTGCGTCTCGGACATGTTCACATCGAGCTCCCGACCCGCCGGGTCAGCGTCGACGGATCGGAAGTCCAGCTCACCCGCAAGGAGTTCGACCTGCTCGCGCTGCTCGCCCAGCGCCCCGGCGTGGTGTTCCGCCGGGAGCAGATCATCAGCGAGGTGTGGCGCACGAGCTGGGAGGGCACGGGTCGCACACTCGAAGTGCACGTCGCGTCCCTGCGTTCCAAGCTGCGGCTGCCCGCACTGATCGAGACGGTGCGCGGAGTCGGCTACCGCCTCGTCGCGCCGTCCGCGTAGAGGCGTACGTCCCAGGTGCGTACCCGGCTGCTTCCCCTGCTCATCGTTCTCATGGCGGGCGTGCTGCTCGCGCTCGGCTTCCCGCTGGCCGTCAGCGTGGCCGCCGCCCAGCAGCAACGCGTCGTCATCGACCGCATCGACGACACGGCACGCTTCGCCGCACTCGCGCAGTTCATGACCGATCCGGTCGCCGGGTACGACGAGCGCCGGCGCACCCTGCGCAATGAACTCGACACCTACGCATCCGTGTACGGCATCCGCGCCGGCGTCTTCCGCCGCGACGACAGCGCCATGGCCAAGGCCCCCGCCGCCTGGCAGCTTCCGCTGGAGGGCGAGGGGCGCGAGGCGTTCAAGGAAGCCCTGCTCGGGCGGCGCAGCCACGATCCGCCGCAGGTCTGGCCGTGGCAGAACGGCCGGGTCGTCGTCGCCTCACCCGTCGTACGGGACGGCGATGTCGTCGCCGTGGTGGTCCTCGACTCGCCCACCGACGAGATGCGCTCGCGCACGATCCGCGGCTGGCTGCTGATCGCGGCCGGCGAAGCGGTCGCGATGCTGGTGGCCGTCGGCGCGGCGATCCGCCTCACCGGCTGGGTCCTGCTGCCGGTGCGGACACTGGACGCGGCCACCCACGACATCGCGAGCGGACGCATGCGATCGAGGGTCGCGGCTTCCGGCGGTCCACCGGAACTCAGGCGCCTGGCCCGGTCGTTCAACGAGATGGCCGACAACGTCGAGGACGTGCTGGAGCAGCAGCGCGCCTTCGTCGCCGACGCCTCGCACCAGCTGCGCAACCCGCTCGCCGCGCTGCTGCTGCGGATCGAGCTCCTCGCGCTCGAACTTCCCGAGGACAACGAGGAGATCGCCTCCGTGCGCACGGAGGGCAAGCGCCTCGCACAGGTCCTCGACGACCTGCTCGACCTGGCGCTGGCCGAACACGCCGCGGCCGATCTCCAGCTCACGGACATCGGCGCGCTCACCGCGGAGCGCGTCGCGTCCTGGCGGCCGGTCGCCGAGGAGAAGGGGGTACGGCTCCGGGCGGACGGCTCGTCCGCGGTGACGGCCTGGGCGGATCCCGTCGCGCTGTCGAGCGCGCTCGACGCGATCATCGACAACGCGCTGAAGTTCACCCCTGCCGGGGAAGAGGTCGTCGTCACCGTCGCCTCCGGCCGCGACGACGTCACGATCGTCGTCACCGACTGCGGGCCCGGTCTCACCGCACAGGAGATGGAACGCGTCGGCGACCGCTTCTGGCGCAGCACCCAGCACCAGAACATCCAGGGCTCCGGCCTCGGGCTCTCCATCGCGCAGGCGCTCCTGGCGGCCGGCGGCGGCTCCCTGAGCTACGCGGCCCACCAACCGCACGGGCTGCGGGTCACGGTCTCGGTACCGCGCAACGGCCCGCAGGGCTGAGCGGAGCGGCATGAAGGAGTGCGCTTGGCAGAGCGGCACGACGAAGCGGACTGAGCGGAACGCATGAAGAAGCGGGGCTGAGCGGCACGGCATGAAGAAGCGGGGCTGAGCGGCACGGCATGAAGAAGCGGAGCGATCAGGGCTTGACCGAGCGGTAGTAGCGGCTGGCCCCTTCGTGCAACGGCAGCGGATCGGTGTAGATCGCCGTACGCAGATCCACCAGCTGGGCCGCGTGCACCTCGCGCCCGATCCGGTCCCGGCTGTCGATCACGGTCCGGGTGAACGCCTCCGTCATCGCCGGATCGGAACGTTCCGTGGTCACGAGCACATTGGCGACCGCGACCGTCGGCACCGCCTGGTCCTGCTGCGCACTGTGGTAGGCGTCGGCGGGCATCATCGCCGAGCGGTAGTAGCGGGCGGACCCGCCCGCCGCCTGGAGCTCCTTGACCAGCGCGGCCTCCAGCGGCACCAGCCGGATCGCGAACCGGTTCGACAGCTCCTGCACTGCGGACGTGGGCAGTCCGCCGGACCAGAAGAAGGCATCGAGGCGGTCGTTCTCCAGCTGCTTCGGCATGGTGTCGATACCGGCGGAGACCGGTGTCACGTCATCCTCGGGGTCGAGCCCCGCGGCCGTCAGCAGCCGGTCGGCGACCAGCCGCACGCCCGAACCCCGCTGCCCCACCCCGACCCGCTTGCCGCGCAGGTCCGAGACCCTGCGCACCTCCGAGTCGCGGGGCACGACCAGCTGGATGTAGTCGTCGTACAACCGCACACAGCCCCGCAGCCGGTCCGCGCCGGGCTTGCCGCTGCGCAGGTAGGTGGCGAGGGCGTCGGTGGTGGCGATGGTGAAATCGGCCTTTCCGGTCGCCACCCGGGCGATGTTCTGCTGCGAGCCCTCACTGGTCTGCAGCTTTATCGACACCTTGGGAAGATCCCTGGCCAGGTCTCCCTTGAGACGCTCGCCGTAACGCTGGTAGACCCCGCTGCGCACACCGGTGCTGAAGGTGAGCGTTCCGGTCGGGGCCGGCTGCCCGAGCGGCAGCAGCCACCACAGCAGCAGCCCGAGCACGACGGCGACGGCGGTGCACACCTGGAGAACGCGTCGGCTGCCGATTCGGAAGAGTGCCTGGAGCATGGCGGCGATCCTGCCAGCCCGCTCCGGCGATGACCAGGGCCGCTTCCCGGCGGCGGGCGGTCGCCGGGCGGGGTATTCATCATCGGGGCCCGATCGGAGCCCTTACCCTGGACGGGTGAGCGGCAACGACGTGGCTGGTGGAGTAGTGGACGGTTTGAAAACGTACGAGGTGCGCACCTACGGGTGCCAGATGAACGTCCACGACTCCGAGCGGCTCTCGGGGCTGCTGGAGGGCGCGGGTTACGTACGTGCCGCCGAGGGCTCCGACGGTGACGCCGACGTGGTCGTCTTCAACACCTGCGCGGTGCGGGAGAACGCCGACAACAAGCTCTACGGCAACCTCGGCCGGCTCGCCCCGATGAAGACCAAGCGGCCGGGCATGCAGATCGCCGTCGGCGGCTGCCTGGCGCAGAAGGACCGCGACACCATCGTGCGGCGCGCCCCCTGGGTCGACGTCGTCTTCGGCACGCACAACATCGGCAAGCTGCCCGTGCTGCTGGAGCGCGCCCGTATCCAGGAGGAGGCGCAGATCGAGATCGCCGAATCCCTGGAGGCATTCCCCTCCACGCTCCCCACCCGCCGCGAGTCCGCCTACGCCGCGTGGGTCTCGATCTCCGTCGGCTGCAACAACACCTGCACCTTCTGCATCGTCCCGGCGCTGCGCGGCAAGGAGAAGGACCGCCGCACCGGCGACATCCTCGCCGAGATCGAGGCCCTGGTCGCCGAGGGCGTCTCCGAGATCACCCTGCTCGGCCAGAACGTGAACGCGTACGGATCCGACATCGGCGACCGCGAGGCGTTCTCCAAGCTGCTGCGCGCCTGCGGGAAGATCGAGGGCCTGGAGCGGGTCCGGTTCACCTCGCCGCACCCCCGCGACTTCACGGACGACGTGATCGCCGCGATGGCGGAGACGCCCAATGTGATGCCGCAGCTCCACATGCCGATGCAGTCGGGCTCGGACACGATCCTCAGGGCGATGCGGCGCTCCTACCGGCAGGAGCGCTTCCTCGGCATCATCGAGAAGGTGCGCGCCGCGATGCCGGACGCCGCCATCTCCACCGACATCATCGTGGGCTTCCCCGGCGAGACCGAGGAGGACTTCGAGCAGACCATGCACGCGGTCCGCGAGGCGCGCTTCGCCAACGCCTTCACCTTCCAGTACTCCAAGCGCCCCGGCACCCCGGCCGCCGAGATGGAGGGGCAGATCCCCAAGGAGGTCGTCCAGGAGCGGTACATGCGCCTGTCGGCCCTCCAGGAGGAGATCTCCTGGGAGGAGAACAAGAAGCAGGTCGGCCGGACGCTGGAGATCATGGTCGCGGAGGGCGAGGGCCGCAAGGACGGCGCCACCCACCGCCTCTCCGGCCGGGCCCCCGACAACCGCCTGGTCCACTTCACCAAGCCGGACGAGGACGTGCGCCCCGGTGACGTGGTCACCGTGGAGATCAGCTACGCGGCCCCGCACCACCTGCTCGCCGAGGGCGCACCGCTCGCCGTGCGCCGGACCGGGGCCGGGGACGCCTGGGAGAAGCGCAACGCCGCCGAGACCGCCAAGCCGGCCGGAGTGATGCTGGGACTGCCGACGGTCGGCGCCCCGGCACCGCTGCCCGCCACGGCGGCCCCGGGCTGCGGCTGCGACTGACCCGGGGCGGGGCGTCCGAGGCCGGGCTGCGGCCGCGACCCACGCCGTGACGCCCCGATGCCGGGCTGCGGCTGACACCGGGGCGGGGCGTCCGAAGGGCGGGCTGCGACTGATGCCGGGGCGCCCCCGCGACCGAGACCGGACGCCCAGCCGTCGGGCTGGGGCCGCGACCCGCACCGGGGCGCCCGACGCCGGGCTGCACGCCCGCTCCCGGCCGCCGCCCGACGGTGGCCGGCTCGCGGTGCCCAGGCGATACGCTGCCGACCATGCTTGTCGCCGCCGCTGTCTGCCCCTGCCCACCCCTGCTGGTACCCGAGGTCGCCGCCGGTGCCGCGCCCGAGCTCGACACCCTGCGGGACGCCTGTGCCGACGCCCTCGGCGTGCTCGCCGCCGCGCGTCCCGACCTGCTGATCGTGGTCGGGCCCGCGGACCGGCCGGACCGCGGACCGTACTCCGAGGGGACGACCGGAACTTTCCGGGGCTTCGGCGTCGACCTCGGCGTACGGCTCGGCCGCGACCTCGGATCGGCGACGGACCGTCCGCTGCCGCCGTCCCTCGCCGTCGGCGCCTGGCTGCTGGCCCGCGCCGAATGGGCCGGTGTGCCGGTGGAGGGGCTCGGCGTGGGGGAGCCGCCGGCGGCGGATCGCTGTACGGACGCCGGGCGGGATCTGGCCGCCAGGGCCGACCGGGTCGCGCTGCTCGTGATGGGCGACGGCAGTGCCTGCCGCACGCTCAAGGCCCCCGGCTATCTGGACGAACGCGCCGAGGCCTTCGACGCGGCGGCCGCCCGGGCGCTGGGCGCGGCGGACCCGGACGCGCTGATCGCGCTGGACGAGACACTCGCGTACGAGCTGAAGGCGGCGGGCCGGGCGCCCTGGCAGGTGCTCGCGGGCGCTGCGCGGGGTGCGGGTCTGGCGGGCCGGTTGCTGTACGAGGACGCCCCCTACGGCGTGGGATACCTGGTCGCCGCCTGGTCCTGAGCCCCGCCCGGGGACCACGGGAAACGGCCGTGCAGCGGCGTTGCTCCACGGCCGTCACCCGGACTCGGTCAGTTCATGGTCAGGAAGCGGGCGGCGTACCGCCCTCGTCCCTGGAGGCGGGCGGCGTGCCACCCTCGTCCTTGTGGGACAGGCGCTCGACCACGTCCTTGGCCTTCCGCGCGCCGGACTCGATCTTGTCGCTGTACTTGCCCTTGGTCTTTTCGTCGACCGTCCGTGCGGCCTTGTCGAGCCCCTGGTCGATCTTGTCCCCGTGCTGATGCGCGAGTTCGCCGACCTTCTCCTTGGCGGGGCTCAGCTTGGCCTTCAAATTGTCCAGGAAGCCCATCGGGCACCTTCCCTGCTGGGGGACTGTCGAGCGCTTCTTCAAACCATGAAAAAACGCCCATATTCAATGTGAATTCTACTGGTGTGCGCGAGGAACCGCGCTGCCCGGCGGGGTCTGGCGGGCAGGAGGCGGACGGGTCCTCACCGGGGCGGGAAACGATTCCCGTTCCCGGCCGGTCATCTCACTCGTTCGGGAAGAGCACCGGAGGTTTGCGAGACTGTGGCGGTGAGAAGCACAGCTCCCGCACCGCGGGTCATCACCGTCGTCGGTCCCACTGCGGCCGGAAAGTCCGATCTGGGGGTATTCCTTGCTCAGCAGCTCGACGGCGAAGTGGTCAACGCCGACTCCATGCAGCTCTACCGGGGGATGGACATCGGCACCGCGAAGCTGACGCTCGCCGAACGCGAATCCGTCCCGCACCACCTCCTGGACATCTGGGACGTCACCGAGACCGCCAGCGTCGCCGAGTACCAGCGGCTGGCCCGCGCCGAGATCGACCGGCTGCTCGCCGCCGGCCGCACTCCTGTCCTGGTCGGCGGCTCCGGGCTCTACGTGAAGGGCGCCATCGACGCCCTGGAGTTCCCCGGCACGGACCCCGGCGTACGGGCCAGGCTGGAGGCGGAGCTGGTCGATCGCGGCTCCGGAGCGCTGCACGCCCGGCTCGCCGCCGCCGACCCCGAAGCCGGACGGGCCATTCTGCCGAGCAACGGCCGCCGGATCGTCAGGGCCCTCGAAGTCATCGAGATCACCGGCAAGCCCTTCACCGCCAACCTCCCCGGTAACGATGCGGTGTACGACACCGTCCAGATCGGCGTCGACGTGGCCCGCCCCGAACTCGACGAACGCATCGCCCTGAGGGTCGACCGGATGTGGGCGGCCGGCCTCGTGGACGAGGTGCGCGCCCTGGAGGCCCACGGCCTGCGCGAGGGGCGGACCGCCTCCCGGGCGCTCGGCTACCAGCAGGTGCTCGCCGCGCTGGCCCAGGAGTGCACCGAGGAGGAGGCGCGGGCCGAGACCGTCCGCGCCACCAAGCGATTCGCCCGCCGTCAGGACTCGTGGTTCCGCCGCGACCCGCGGGTCCACTGGCTGAGCGGTGCCGCGGAACACCGCGGGGAACTCCCGCGCCAGGCGCTGGCGTTGGTCGAACGAGCGGTTACAGCCTGATCACGTGATGGCATCGGGAAGCCCTGCCCGTCATTTCGGTGACCTGGAGCGTGCCATCATCGAGCATCGATCGACCAGTGGAGTCCGAGTTGGGAGGGCGCGTGGCGATGGAGGCCGGCCCTCGCGACACTGAACAAGACGCACCGGACGCGCTGCACGAGGCGGGAAGTCTGAGCCCCGACGGGCCGGACGAGCTCGAAGCGACCCCCGAGGTCGAGGTCGAGCTGCGCCCCGCGCGCCGGCTGCGGATCTGGCAGCTGGCACCGATCGTCATGCTCGCCGCGGTGGGATCGCTGATGTTCGCCTTCCCGCTGGCCTTCGAGTTCGGCGACGGCGGCGCGGTCGTGGCCATGCTCGGCCTGCTGATCAGCTGCTGCGCCGCGGGCTGGGGCATGATGGCCGCCCGCCGGGTGGGCTACACCTGGCCCGGCCTGCCGCAGCGCGGCTCGGGCGAGCGCTCCGACTGGCGGGTGATCGCCCTGTACGTCGTCGTCGGCGGCGCGCTGGTGGCCCTGGCCGTCTGGCGGGTCGCACGGCTCCAGTGACGGCCGGAGCCGGCCCTCTTGCGCAGGTCCCGGCGTCATGCCGACGCCCGCGGGACGGCCGGGGACGTCGGTTGTCGGCGCCGTTTCGTACAGTTGCCCTGTGAGCAACTCGCAGATCGCCTTCCTCAAGGGTCACGGCACCGAGAACGACTTCGTGATCGTTCCCGACCCGGACAACGCCATCGACCTGCCCGCGTCCGCCGTCGCCCGGCTCTGCGACCGCCGGGCCGGCATCGGCGGTGACGGGCTGCTGCATGTCGTACGGTCCGCCGCGCACCCCGAGGCACGGGCCATGGCGGCCGAGGCCGAGTGGTTCATGGACTACCGCAACGCGGACGGCTCGATCGCCGAGATGTGCGGCAACGGGGTCCGGGTCTTCGCCGGGTACCTCCAGCGCGCCGGACTCGTCGAGAGGGGCGACCTCGCCGTCGCGACCCGGGGCGGCGTGAAGAAGGTGCACATCGCCAAGGACGGCGCCATCACGGTCTCCATGGGGCGCGCGCTCCTGCCCGAGGACGGCGTCACGGTCAGCCTCGACGGCCGCAGCTGGAACGCCCGCAACGTGAACATGGGCAACCCCCACGCGGTCGCCTTCGTCGACGATCTGGCCCACGCCGGCGATCTGCTCTCCGTACCGCCCTTCAGCCCCGCGGCCGTCTACCCCGACGGCGTCAACATCGAATTCGTCGTGGACCGCGGACCGCGTCATGTCGCCATGCGGGTCCACGAGCGCGGCTCCGGCGAGACCCGCTCCTGCGGCACGGGCGCCTGCGCGGTGGCCGTCGCCGCGGCCCGCAGGGACGGCGCGGACCCCGCCAGGACCGGCACCCCGGTCACGTACACGGTCGACCTGCCGGGCGGCACCCTCCTGATCACCGAGACGCCGGACGGCGAGATCGAGATGACCGGCCCCGCCGTGATCGTCGCCGAGGGCGTGATCGACCCCGCCTGGCTCGAAACGGTGGCCGGTTAGGACTTCGCTCGAATGGGTGATCCGTTTCACGCTGGGCGAGAGCGGCACTCAGCCACGTGGTGGGCTCGATAGCATCAAGCACCGGCCCGGAGGCGCGACCGCATCTCCCCACCGCCGGTCGACGTCGCCGGAGGTGCCCCATGAGCGCAGAGGCCACCAGCCCAGGTGCCCCCATCCGCAGGCGGGGCCTTCCCCGGATCGATCTGCGCAGGCTCGGCCGCGTCGCGCTGCTCGGCCCCGTCTCCCGTGACCGGCTGCCCGACGCCATCGGCCACGTCGCCGAGGCACACCGGGCCCACTACCCGGATGCCGACCTGTCGATCCTGCGCCGGGCCTACGTACTCGCGGAGTCCTCGCACCGGGGCCAGATGCGCAAGAGCGGCGAGCCGTACATCACCCACCCGCTCGCGGTCACCCTGATCCTCGCCCAGCTCGGCGCGGAGACGACGACGCTCACCGCATCGCTGCTCCACGACACCGTCGAGGACACCGATGTGACCCTCGATCAGGTGCGGGACCAGTTCGGCGGAGAGGTCTGCTATCTCGTCGACGGCGTGACCAAGCTGGAGAAGGTCGACTACGGCGCCGCCGCCGAGCCGGAGACCTTCCGCAAGATGCTCGTGGCCACCGGGGACGACGTCCGGGTCATGTCCATCAAGCTCGCCGACCGGCTGCACAACATGCGCACCCTCGGCGTGATGCGGCCCGAGAAACAGGCCAGGATCGCCAAGGTCACCCGGGACGTGCTGATCCCGCTGGCCGAACGGCTCGGCGTGCAGGCGCTCAAGACCGAGCTGGAGGACCTCGTCTTCGCGATCCTCCACCCCGAGGAGTACGAACGGACCCGCGCGCTGATCGACGCCGCCGCCGCACGGTCGGAGAGCTCCGGCGCCGCCGGGCAGGACCCGCTCGCCGCCATCGCCGAGAGCGTCACGACGGTGCTGAGGGAGGCCGGCATCCCCGCCGAAGTCCTCATCAGGCCACGCCACTTCGTGTCCGTGCACCGGGTCGGCGTCAAACGCGGCGAACTGCGCGGCACCGACTTCGGCCGGCTGCTGGTGCTCGTGGGCGAGGACGCCGACTGCTACGCCGTGCTCGGCGAACTGCACACCTGCTTCACGCCGGTGATCTCCGAGTTCAAGGACTTCATCGCCGCCCCCAAGTTCAACCTGTACCAGTCGCTGCACACCGCCGTCGTGGGTGCGGACGGGGCGGTCGCCGAAGTCCTCATCCGCACCCACCGGATGCACAAGGTCGCCGAGGCCGGCGTCATCGCACTCGGCAATCCGTACGCCGCGGACGGCGGCACCGGCCCCCAGCCCGCCGAACCCGCGGACGGGGAGCGCGCCGACCCCACCCGGCCGGGCTGGCTCTCCCGGCTCCTCGAATGGCAGCAGTCCGCCCCGGACCCCGACACCTTCTGGACCACGCTCCGCGCCGATCTCGCCCAGGACCGGGAGATCACGGTCTTCCGGACCGACGGCGGCACGCTCGGGCTGCCCGCCGGGGCCAGCTGCGTCGACGCCGCCTACGCGCAGTACGGCGACGAGGCGCACAACTGCATCGGCGCCCGGGTCAACGGCCGCCTGGCCACCCTCGGCACCGTGCTCAGCGACGGCGACACCGTGCAGCTGCTGCTCGCCCAGGACGCCGCCTCGGGCCCCTCGCCCGACTGGCTCGACCACGCCCGTACCCCCACGGCCCGCATCGCCATCACCGGCTGGCTGGACACCCACCCCGAGGACACCCAGGGCCCGCACGCCGGCCGGCCCGCCGGGACCGGACCCGGGCAGCGCGGCCACGCCAGGCCCGGCCCGCAGCCGCAGCAGACCACCGGCAGCGGGCCCGCCACGGCCGCGAGCGCCGTGGTGGACCGGCCGGACGCCCCGGTACGGCTCGCGGGCTGCTGCACCCCCGTGCCCCCCGACGCCGTCACCGGATTCGTCGTACGCGGCGGCGCCGTCACCGTGCACCGGCTGGAGTGCCCCGCCGTCGCCCGGATGCGGTCCGTCGGCCGGACACCGGTCGGGGTGAGCTGGACGGACGCCACCGAGTGCCGGGTCACACTGGTCGCCGAATCCTTCGGACGCCCCCGGTTGCTCGCCGACCTCACCGAGGCGATCGCGACGGCGGACGCGGCGATCATCTCCGCCACCGTCGAACCCCCCAGCGAACAGCGGGTCCGGCACACCTACACCCTGCAACTCCCCGACGCGGCCGGACTGCCGGCCCTGATGCGCGCCATGCGTGACGTGCCCGGGGTGTACGACGTGAGCCGCGCCAAACACCGCGCCACCACCGGCTGACTCCGCCGGGCGGGGCCATCCGCCACAGGTATCTCGTTCGGGTGGCGCGGCGCGCGCCGCGCCGGTCCCGCGGGACGTCGCTGATAGCGGTAGTTCATGCCGTTCATCTCCCGCCGTCTTCGGGCCGCCCTGCTGGCCACCGCATCAGCCACCCTCGTCGCAGCCGCCATCCCCTCTCCCGTGCCGCTCGGCATCGGCGATCCGCTCTTCCCCCACCTGGGCAACCCCGGGTACGACGTCCGCTCCTACGACATCGGACTGACCTACCACGGCGACAACACCAAGCCGCTGGAGGCCGTCACCAGGATCGACGCGCGAACCACCGAACCACTCGACCGGATCAACCTCGACTTCGCCCGGGGCAAGGTCCGCACGGTCGAAGTCAACGGACTGCGCGCCGACTTCGCCGTCGAGGACGAGGACCTGATCATCGAACCCACGGGCCGGCTCCCCGCCGGGGTGCCGCTGCGCATCACCGTCCGGCACACCAGTGACCCCACCGGCGCCCGGGACAGCGGCGGCTGGCTGCCCACCGCCGACGGTCTGGCCATGGCCAATCAGGCCGACGCCGCGCACCGGGTCTTCCCGAGCAACGACCACCCCGCCGACAAGGCGTACTTCACCTTCCGGATCACCGCGCCCAAGGACCTCACCGCGGTGGCCAACGGACTGCCCGCCGGCACGGTCCGGCACGGCGCCGACACCACCTGGACCTACCGGACCGAGCACCCCATGGCCACCGAACTGGCCCAGGTCTCCATCGGCCGGTCCACCGTCCTGCACCGGACCGGCCCGCACCGGCTGCCGATGCGCGACGTGGTGCCCACCGCCGACCGCAAGCGCCTCGAACCCCTGCTCGGCAAGAGCCCCGCCCAGCTGGAGTGGATGGAGCAGCAGGTCGGCCGCTACCCCTTCGAGACGTACGGACTGCTCGTCGCCCACACCGATACCGGCTTCGAGCTGGAGACCCAGACGCTCTCGCTCTTCGAGCGCTCCCTGTTCGTCGGGACCGACTACCCCGAGTGGTACCTCGAATCGATCATGGTGCACGAGCTCGCCCACCAGTGGTTCGGCGACAGCGTCTCCCCGCAGCGCTGGTCCGATCTGTGGCTCAACGAGGGACACGCCACCTGGTACGAGGCCCGCTACGCCGAGGACCACGCCGACAAGCCGCTGGAAGGCCGGATGCGCGAGGCCTACACCAGGTCCGACGGCTGGCGGGCCGCCGGCGGTCCGCCGGCCCGCCCCGACGCCCCGGCGCCCGGACAGAAGATCAGCCTGTTCCGGCCGGTGGTGTACGACGGCAGCGCGCTCATCCTCTACGCGCTGCGCCAGGAGATCGGCGAGAGCGCCTTCGGCCGGCTGGAGCGGAGCTGGGTGAAGAAGCACCGGGACTCCAACGCCACCACCGAGGACTTCGTCCGCCTGGCGTCCCGGACCGCGGGCCGCGACCTGACCTCGTTCCTCGACGGCTGGCTCTATGGGAAGAAGACCCCGCCGATGCCTGGGCACCCGGACTGGCACAGCAGCAAGCCCGCCGGACAGCGGTAAACCCGGGTGACGGGTGCGACGGACCGTGCCACTATCGACGAGTCGCCGCGGCGGCCGGACCGGGATTCCCGACAGCGGGAATCATCGGGAGGCGTCACGCGTTGTGACTGATGTAACGGACTTCCAACGACGTAAGGATCCAATGACCTCCTCTTCTTCCCTTCCCCAGGACGCGCAGGATGCGCAGAGCGCTACGGAGAATGTCACCGAAAGCCTCACCGAGAGCCTTCGGGCCGACGCCCTGATGGAAGAGGACGTCGCCTGGAGCCACGAGATCGACGGAGAGCGGGACGGCGAGCAGTTCGACCGCTCCGAGCGCGCCGCGCTGCGGCGTGTGGCCGGGCTCTCCACCGAGCTCGAAGATGTCACCGAGGTCGAGTACCGGCAGCTGCGCCTGGAGCGCGTGGTGCTGGTCGGCGTCTGGACGTCGGGGACCGTGCGTGACGCGGAGAACTCCCTGGCGGAGCTGGCCGCACTGGCGGAGACGGCGGGCGCCCAGGTGCTCGACGCCGTCTTCCAGCGCCGCGACAAGCCGGACCCGGCCACCTACATCGGTTCGGGCAAGGCGCTGGAGCTGCGCGACATCGTCCTCGAATCGGGTGCCGACACCGTCGTCTGCGACGGTGAGCTCAGCCCCGGTCAGCTGATTCACCTGGAAGACGTCGTCAAGGTCAAGGTGGTCGACCGGACCGCCCTGATCCTCGACATCTTCGCCCAGCACGCCAAGTCCCGAGAGGGCAAGGCGCAGGTCTCGCTGGCACAGATGCAGTACATGCTGCCGCGGCTGCGCGGCTGGGGTCAGTCGCTCTCCCGTCAGATGGGTGGCGGCGGTTCCAGCGGCGGTGGCGGCATGGCCACCCGTGGCCCCGGTGAGACCAAGATCGAGACGGACCGGCGCCGGATCCGCGAGAAGATGGCGAAGATGCGCCGGGAGATCGCGGAGATGAAGACGGGCCGCGAGATCAAGCGCCAGGAACGCAAGCGCAACAAGGTGCCGTCGGTCGCCATCGCCGGCTACACCAACGCGGGCAAGTCCTCGCTGCTCAACCGGCTGACCGGTGCGGGCGTCCTGGTGGAGAACGCGCTGTTCGCCACCCTGGACCCGACCGTGCGCCGGGCCGAGACGCCGAGCGGCCGGCTCTACACCCTGGCCGACACCGTCGGGTTCGTACGGCATCTGCCGCACCACCTCGTCGAGGCGTTCCGCTCCACGATGGAGGAGGTCGGCGAGTCCGACCTGATCCTGCACGTGGTGGACGGCTCCCATCCGGCGCCGGAGGAGCAGCTCGCCGCGGTGCGCGAGGTGATCCGCGAAGTCGGCGCGGTGAACGTGCCCGAGATCGTGGTGGTCAACAAGGCGGACGCGGCCGATCCGCTGGTGCTCCAGCGACTGCTGCGCATCGAGAAGCACGCGATCGCCGTCTCGGCGCGCACCGGAGCCGGTATCGAGGAGCTGCTCGCACTCATCGACACCGAACTGCCGAGGCCGTCGGTCGAGATCGAGGCGCTCGTCCCGTACATCCAGGGCGGAGTCGTCTCCCGGGTGCACGCCGAGGGCGAGGTGATCTCCGAGGAGCACACGTCGGAGGGCACTCTGCTCAAGGCGCGGGTGCACGAGGAGCTGGCGGCCGAGCTCTCCTCGTTCGTCCCCGTGGCGCACTGACCGCGGCACGACAGGGTTCGTCACGCCCGAAGGCCCGCCCCGGCAGGGGGCGGGCCTTCGGCCGTCATGAGGTGCGGGCCGCCGTCAGCGGCCGGCGAACTTCTCGCTCATCGTGGTGAAGACGTCCTTGGCGCCCGGGCCCAGGTGGGGGCCGGCCAGCCAGCCCGAAGTCACCGGTCCGATGGACGTGTTGGAGACCAGCACCGACTTTCCGTCACTGCCCTTGCGGAACCAGCCGCCGCCGGACGACCCACCGGTCATGCTGCAGCCGATGCGGTACATCGCCGGAGTGCTCGGGCTGATGGAGAGCCGCCCGGGGCGGTCGACGCACTTGTGCATGATCAGGCCGTCGTACGGGGGAGCGGCGGGGTATCCCCAGGCGCCCATGGCATCGATCCGCGAGATCTCGGGGGCGTCGAAGTCGACCGCCAGGGCGTTGCCCACGGTCTCCTCCAGGGACTTGGTGCCCTTCTCCGGCTTCACGTGCAGCACCGCGTAGTCGTAGGGGGCACCCTCGCCCCCGGTGGGGCCGCCGTCGGCGAGCCATTCACCCGATGTCGTCGCCCAGTCCGCCCAGTACGCGCCGTACGGGGCGATCTCCTGGGGCTGCGCGTTCTTCAGCGCGGCGGAGGACTTGCCCTGGTCGTTGTACGCGGGCACGAAGACGATGTTGCGGTACCAGCCGCCCTTCGAACCGGCGTGCACACAGTGCCCGGCGGTCCACACCAGGTTGGACTTCCCGGGATTCTTCGGGTCCTTGACGACCGTGCCCGAGCAGACCATCGAGCCCTGGGGGGAGTCGAAGAACACCTTGCCGACCGGGGCCGCGTAGTTGTGGTACGGGGTCTTCTCGCGCTCGGCCTGCACCGGGGCGGGCTCCGGGTCGCTGACGCCCTGACCGCCGGAGACGTCACCGGCAGCCATGGTCTTGGCCGGGTCCTCGGCCGACTTCATCCGGTCGGGCTTCCACAGCCCGTCGATGACCGGGTTGACGAAGTCCTTGGCCTCACGCAACCACTTGTCCTTGTCCCAGTTCTTCCACTCGCCGTTCTTCCACTTCTCCGGGTCGACGCCGTGCTTCTTCAGCGTCTCGGCCAGACCGTCGGGCAGGGAACCGCCGGCGTCCTGGCCACCCGCGGAGTCGGCGGCGGGCTTGTCGGTCGCGTTGTCCTCGCTCGGGCCACAGGCCGTGGCCGTCAGCGCGAGCGAGGCGACGAGACCGGTCGCGGCGAGCAGCGGACGTATGGATCGCATGAAAAGAGTTCCCCCTGATATTTCCGAAATTGCCATGAACGTGTCATACCGTTCGGTGGCCGAGCCGGCGGCCGCCGAAGATGCAGGGGCCCACCCTATGACGGTCCGGAGCATGTCCCTGCCACGGCGACACGGTCCGCGGGGAGCGCGGCCGTCCCGCGGCGCCCCGCGACGGACAGGGGCCCCCGGCGCACAACTGCCGCGCCGGGGGCCCCTGATGAGCCGTCACCGTTCCCGGAACCGGGCCGGGCGACGGCCCGTCGTCACTGTCCCGCGTACTTCTTGCTGACCGACTCGTAGACGCCCTTGGCCTCCTTGCCGAACCGCGGCCCGGCCAGCCAGCCCGCGGTCACCGGCCCGATGGAGGTGTTCGAGACCAGCGCGGGCTTGCCGTCCTGCCCGTCCGCGACCCAGCCACCGCCGGACGACCCACCGGTCATGGAGCAGCCGATGCGGTACATCGTCGGGTCCTGCGCGGTCAGCGAGAGCCGGCCCGGCTTGTCCGCGCACTGGAACGCCTTCTGGCCGTCGTACGGCGGAGCGGCCGGGAAGCCGGTCGCTGTCATGGCCGCGATCTTCGGCACGGCCGGGGCGTTGAACTCGACGGGCAGCGCGGAACCGACCGTCTCCTCCAGGGACTTGCCCGTCGAACCCTTCTCCGGCGTGACGTGCAGCACCGCGAAGTCGTACGGCGCGCCCAGCCCGCCCATCGAGGAACCCTGCGAGATCCACTGGTCCGACGTCTGCGCCCAAGTGCCCCACCACACGCCGTAGGGGGCGATCTCCTGCTTGGTCGCCTTCTTCAGCTGGGCCGGCGACAGACCCTGGTTGTTGTACGACGGCACGAAGGCGATGTTGCGGTACCAGCCGCCCTTCTTGCCGGCGTGCACACAGTGCCCGGCGGTCCACACCAGGTTGGACTTCCCGGGGTGCGCCGGGTCCTTCACCACGGTCGCGGAGCAGACCATGGAGCCCTCGGGGCCGTCGAAGAGCAGCTTCCCGGACTCGGCGGCGTTGGCGTGGTACGGCGTCCTGACGCCTGTGGCCCGGACCGGTACGGGCGTCGGGTCCGTCACGCCGACGTCACCCGAGATGTCGTTGTCGACCGGCTTCTCCGGCGCCTTGTCCGCGTCCCGCATCCGGTCCGGGTCCCACAGGTCCTCGATGATCGGGTTGACGAAGTCCTTGGCCTCACGCAGCCACTTGTCCTTGTCCCAGTTCTTCCACTCGCCGTTCCTCCACTGGTCGAGATCGATCCCGTGTTCCTTCAGCCGGTCCTTCAGGTCGTCCGGGATGGTGATCTTTCCGTCCGAGGACTGACCGGCGGGAACGCTCGGCTTGTCACTCGCGTTGTCCTCCTCGGGACCGCAGGCGGTGGCGGTCAGCGCGAGGACCGCGGTCACCGCGGCCACGGCGAGGACCGACGAGGGCCGGCGCCTCCCCTGACGTGCGGCGAGAGCCGGTCGAATGAGTCGCATGTGGTGATCCCCCTGGGACTTCGTAACTCAACACTTCTGTACTGCACTGCGGTACTGCTCCGAGCCACCTGCTCCGAACATCCTTCGGACTTCCGGACGACTGTCCGAGGTCCTGTGCGGCCCCCACTATGCCGGTGCCGATGGGGACGGCGAGCGGCAGGGCCGCGGTTCCGCCTCCGCAAGGATCTTCCGATTTACCCGTGATCCGCCGTGCCCGGCGTCGTTGGTACGTGCAAAGGGCTCGGGAAGAGCGTTCATCCGCGCAGTCCGCCCGTGCGCCAGCGTACCGATGTGCAACGCAACCGTTACAGCAGGAGGACCGACAGCCGTGGCCGTGACCGAACCAGCCCCGGTGGCAGCACCGGCGGTGCACGAGGGGATCCTGCGCCGCCAGTCGCTGCGCGAATCCGCCGCCCGTACCTATGCGCGCTCACTTCCGATCGTGCCGGTGCGGGCCCGTGGGCTGACCATCGAGGGCGCCGACGGGCGCCGTTACCTCGACTGTCTCTCCGGAGCCGGCACCCTGGCGCTCGGACACAACCATCCGGTCGTCCTGGAGGCCATCAAGCGGGTCATCGACTCGGGTGCGCCGCTGCATGTGCTCGACCTCGCCACCCCGGTCAAGGACGCCTTCACCACGGAGCTGTTCGCCACGCTGCCGCGGCAGTTCGCCGACAACGCCCGGATCCAGTTCTGCGGTCCGGCGGGCACGGACGCGGTCGAGGCGGCGTTCAAGCTGGTCCGCGGCGCGACCGGCCGCAGTGGCCTCCTCGCCTTCACCGGCGCCTACCACGGGATGACGGAGGGAGCGCTCGCCGCCTCGGGCGGCGCCGAGGACGTGCGGGTGACCAGGCTGCCCTTCCCGCGTGACTACCGCTGCCCCTTCGGTATCGGCGGCGAGCGCGGTGCGGAGATCGCCGCCCGGTGGACCGAGAACCTCCTGGACGACCCCAAGGGCGGCACCCCGGCACCGGCCGGGATGATCCTCGAACCGGTGCAGGGGGAAGGCGGAGTGAACCCCGCCCCCGACAGCTGGATGCGCCGGATGCGCGAGATCTCCGAGGCCCGGAACGTCCCCCTGATCGCCGACGAGGTCCAGACGGGCGTCGGCCGCACCGGCGCCTTCTGGGCGGTCGAGCACAGCGGGATCGTGCCCGACGTGATGGTGCTCTCCAAGGCCATCGGCGGTTCCCTCCCGCTCGCCGTGATCGTCTACCGCTCCGAACTCGACACCTGGCAGCCGGGCGCCCACGCAGGCACCTTCCGGGGCAACCAGCTCGCGATGGCGGCGGGCACGGCCACCCTCGCCTTCGTACGGGAGAACCGCCTCGCCGAGCGCGCCGCTGCCCTCGGCGCCCGCATGCTCGCCCGCCTCCAGGCGCTCGCCACCGACCACCCCACCATCGGTGACGTACGCGGACGCGGCCTGATGATCGGGGTCGAGCTGGTCGACCCGGAGGCCGCCGCGTCCGGCGACGGCCCCGAGCCGCCCCCCGCCCCCGCCCTGGCCCTCGCCGTCCAGCAGGAGTGCCTGCGCCGCGGGCTCATCGTCGAACTCGGCGGACGCCACTCCACCGTCGTCCGCCTGCTCCCTCCCCTCACGCTCACCGACGAACAGGCGACAGCGGTCGTCGACCGCCTCGCCGACGCCCTGGCAGCCGCCGAGCGCCTGCCGCACCACCGCACCACGACCGGGTCGATCCGCTGACCCCGGACACCTTCACAAGAAAGACCGCCGTGAACCCCACCCC